>CAXTTW010000053.1:0-10094 GCA_964247255.1 uncultured Acidobacteriaceae bacterium | reverse complement strand
GGGGGGGGGCGGCGGCGGCGGCATCAGAGGCACGGGTGTTGCAGGAGCGGCTGCTGGGGGCGGCTCAGGAGAGCTTCGCCGCGGGCTACGGAACCAATATCGCCGTGATCGAGGCCGAAACCTATGCCGCGGAGGCCAGGACGGCCGAGGTCGCGGCGCGCGCATCGCTGGCCAAGGCGGCCGGGCAGCTGGACCGCGTGACCGGCCGCGTCCTGGACCGCAGTGGCATCACTGTCGAGGACGGGCAAGGGGCGCGCTTGCGGCCCTAAAACAGTTTTCCTGAAAGTGTAGAGGCCAGGCTGCCGTGAACATGGCTTTTCCGGCGCGAAAGCCACATGGGGTGCTCTCCGCGATTCATGCCATCCGGGATGCTGATGGAACACCTCCGCGAAAAAGAGAAGCCGCCCCGAAACCGGAGCGGCTTTCCCCATGCGGGCGGCCTGTAAGCCGAATTCTGTCCGGGGCCCAGAAGACCCCTGGACGGCCATTCCTCTAGGCCCGCCGTCGCCGGCGGGCTCCAGCAACCTACCCGGAGGTTTCCTCCGCTCGTGCCGACGCGGGAGTCCCAAGTTGGCGCGCCGGGCCGGCACGCGCGGCGGCCGGATGGGACTCGGGCTGCCGCTTCCTCCCTATTTGGTCTTGCTCCGTGTGGGGTTTACCCTGCCTCCCGCCGTTGCCGTGGGAGCGGTGCGCTCTTACCGCACCTTTTCACCCTTACCCTCTCAGTTTCCTGGAAAGGCGGTATTTTCTCTGTGGCACTGGCCGTCTCGCGGACTTGACGCCGCGATCCCGGACGTTATCCGGCACACTGCCCTGCGGAGTTCGGACTTTCCTCCCCCGTTCGACGCTTGCGCGCGAACGGCAGCGGCCGTCCAGCCGCCCGCACCTTCAGTCTACCCCGGAAGATTCGTGGCGGCTCCTGAACGTTTCGACTGCCAAGCTGCTGTGCTTGCTCTCCGTGCTTTACGGCATCAGGAAAACTGCTCTAGTGCAGCTGCACGACCGTGTAGCCGGTCGGAATCGTCAGCTTGAACTGGTTATCGGCGATCTGCTCGCCGATCGTCAGCTTCTGAATCGCGATGACGATCTGGTACTCATCGAGCGGACGGCGGATTGTGATGGACGAGGGGTACTGCCGGTCGCCGAAGCTCGCATAGGGCCCGAAGGTGGCCCGCGTGGCCGAGGTGCCATTTTCGTCGTAGATATCGATACCGCTGGGCAGCAGCGTTTCCCGGTCGAAGTGGACGCGGCGGTCCGGCACCAGCACCTGGCTGCCTGCGCGCCGGTGCACCACGGACAGGATGTACTCCGGCCGCGCGGTCAGCTGCTTGGTCTTGGGATCGGTGCGGGTGCGCGTCAGCTCGGTCCGCTCCACCCAGTCGTCGGGGCCGATCGGCTTCAGAATCATAGTGTCGAAGAAGATGGCCGGGCGCAGGTTTTCGATGGGGTTGTTGGAGGGCTGCTGTACGGTGTTCGCGCCGGTGTACGCCTTGTTGTTGTGGGGAACCACCAGGTCGAAGCGCTTGCCGTCGCTGGCCAGGTCGAAGGCCTGCGTGTGCACCACGGGCAGAAGGCCCACCACGCGCAACGCTTCGGGCGCGCGCAGGCGGATGTAGCCGCTCAGCGAAGTAAACTCAGTGACTTTGCCCTTGCGCTCGCCGCCGACCGACACCTGAAACGTGACGGTCGCCTTGAGGCTTTGCACGCTCGCATTGGTCCGGTTCACGATCTCGACCAACTGCTCAGCCGTTGCGTCCTTTGTGATGGACGGCGAGACCGTTTTTTGCACCTTGTGCGTACGGAACAGGCAGCCCTGGAGCGCGGGGAGCAGCGCGAGGAGCAGCAGCAGGGGATGGGAAAAGTGGCGCAAGCCCTGAGTATAACGGGACGCGCTACTTACCCGCCCCCCGCACGGCCTGGCGGTAGGCGGCCACGTTGCGCTGGTGCTCGCCGAGCGTGGCGGCGAAGCGCGAGCGCCCTTGCGGGTCGCTGCCCGCGGCCACGAAGTAAAGGTACTCCGTTTTCGCGGGGTGCAGCGCGGCTTTTAGCGACTCCAAGCCGGGGTTGCAGATCGGCCCCGGCGGCAGGCCCGGGTGCAGGTACGTGTTGTAGGCCGAATCGGCCTGTAGATCGCGCCTCGGTAGCCGCCCTTCAGCAGCGCCGCGTAGATCACCGTGGGGTCGGTCGCGAGCGCCATGCCCTTGCTCAGACGGTTTTCAAATACGCCGGCCACCAGCGGGCGCTCGGCGGCAAGCGGTGTTTCCCGCTCCACCAGCGAGGCCAGCGTGACCACCCGGTGTGCGTCCTTGTCTATGCCCAGGGCAGCGGCCTGCACGCCAAACTCGCGCACCATGGCGCGCAGCATCTCGCGCGGCGCGGCGTGCCGGCCGAAGCGGTAGGTGGAGGGAAACAGGTAGCCCTCGAGCGTGGCCGCGTGGGGGTCGAAGCGCGCCGCGAGCGGGGTTTCGGCGCGCTCGGCGGCAAGAAAGGCAGGGGCCGCGCCCAGCCCGGCCGCTTCAACCCGGGCCGCGATGTCGAACAGATTCGCGCCTTCGGGAATGGTGAGGGCGACCGTGTACACGTCGCCGCGGCGGATGCGCCGGTACACCTCTCCGGGCGTCGCCGGACCCGTAAAACGGTACTCGCCCGCCTTCAAAGAGCCGCCGAGCAGATGCAGCAGGTCGAAGCCGAAAGGCTCGCGAAGGACGCCCGCCGCCGTAAGCTGCCGCGCGATCGCCCGCGTCCCGGTTCCCGGCGCGATCTCGACGAAGCGCTCCCCCGCGGGCCCGTATGGCTTCGCGAACTCCCACCAACCAGCCACCGCCAGCATCCCGAGCAAGACCGAAAAACCCAGCAAACGCCCCATGGCTCTACTGTAAGGGGAGCGGTGGACTGCGGCGGGCGGGTCGAAGAGGCTGGGTGCGGATCTTTCTGTCGGCGGGGGATGTATCTCCTTCGGGTCATCCTGAGAAGCGACGATGGACCTGCTTTTGCCGGCGCGGAAGCGAAACGGCACCTTTAGCGCGAAGCGCTGCCGCTTCGCTCAGGATGATCCGGCTTGATCTGGTCTTACCCCTTGAAGTTCCCGGGAGAATTTCCGGTAAACGGATGCACGACGGCCTCGGGCTCGGCATCCCAGTCAGTGCAGTGCTCCTCCGCTCGGCGGAGCCGGACTGCGCCGATCCGCACCCCACTTCCCCCCAGGAGCCGCCCCCATGAAGACTATTCTCGCCGGACTTGCCGCCGCCGCGCTGCTCGCCTTTGCCCCCGCCGTGTCGCACGCGCAAACGCGCACCATCGCCTATGGGCGCACCAGCATCGCCTTTACCCCCTCGTTCCTGGAGCAGTTGGCCGGGCAGGGCGTCACCATCACCGACCTCGCGACGGGCCAGCCGCTCCAAAACGGCTTCAACAGCTTCACCGCGCTCGAAGGCGCGCTCGATCTGAGGAGCGCCTATGGCGAGGTCGTGTTCGCCGGCGGCTACGTGGTCAACATCAACGGCCAGACGATTCGGGTGCAGGATCTCGCGTTCAACATCTCCTCCTCCGGCGCGGTCATCTCCGGAGCGTTCACCACGAACGATGTTTTTGCCGGCCGCCAGCCCATCTTCATCGTCAACATGAACCCGAACCTGACGCTGCCCATCCCGGTGCAGAACGGCGCCATCACCCTGCCCAGCATGAGCCTCGGCCTGGCCCCCAACTTCGTCGCGCTAGTCAACCAGGCGGCGGGGCAGCCCATCCTCAACCCTGGCATTCAGATCGCCACGGCAAACGAATACGCGGTCTTCGCCCCGGCGACGCCCACCGCCCTGAACTAGCGGCCGCGCGTAGGCGGGAGCCGCGTCCGGCTTCCGCCTACAATCGTCTGCGTGACCTATCTGGGCCTCGACTTTGGCTCGAAACGCATCGGGGTCGCGCTGTCGGACCCTTCCGGGCTGCTCGCCTCGCCGCTCCTGACCGTGTACCGAACCCGGCCGCGCGATGACATGCGCTCCATCGCCCGCCTCGCACGCCGACACGGCTGCCAAGCCATCGTGGCCGGGCTGCCACTCCATATGTCCGGCGAGCGCAGCCCCATGGCCGCCAAGGTCGAGGCATTCGCCGCTGAACTCAGGGAGTTTTCGGGCCTGCCCGTCCACCTCCGGGACGAACGCCTGACCTCCTCGGAGGCGCACGCGCTGCTGTACGCCGCCGGGCGGCCTCGCGCGGAGCACGCCGGGGTCGTCGACCAGGTCGCCGCCGTGCTCATCCTCCAGGGCTACCTCGACAGCCGACGTGATGTGCCCTGCTCCCCGGGAGGACAGGTATAATCACGGCTTACGCCCCAGGCAGCCATCTTTTCACCCTCCACCCTTCACCCTTCACCCCCTACCTTCGACATCTATGGCTGAAACTCTCAACACCATCCCCGACCACATTAAGAAGAAGCTCCTCGACGAAATTCACCAGCTCGAACACGAGCTGGCCCATGAGCTGCCCCAGGAAATCAAGAAAGCCGCCTCGCTCGGCGACCTGAGTGAAAACGCCGAGTACCACATGGCCAAGCAACGGCAGGAGTTCGTCAACGCCCGCCTGGGCCAGATGAAGAAGCGCATGGGCGAGCTCGCGCTGGTCAACTTTTCCAACATCCCGCACGACAAGGTCGCGTTCGGCTCCCGGGTCACCGTTTTCGATTCGACCAAGGACGAAGAACTCGAGTACAAGCTCGTGACCAGCGAAGAGTCCGATGTCGACAAGGGCCTTATCTCAACCACCAGCCCCATCGGCCGCGCCCTGATCGGCAAGCAAACCGGCGATGTCGCCACCGTGGTCACCCCGAATGGCAAGCGCGAGATGGAGGTGCTCAAGTTCACCACCATCCACGATGGAGTGGACTAGCCACCGATGCCTGAACCCAGCCGTTGGCCAACCCGCTCCGAACCCGCCGCCGCGCCGCCGCCGCGCCGCAATGCAACATCGACCGGCCAAACCTGGACAGGCGCGTTCGGACGCGCATGCGGCGTGCTGCTCCAGCTCATCGTCAACGGGCTCGCTCTTACCCGCATTTCGCCGAACGTCCTCACTTTTGTCGGCCTGATCATCAACTCCGTCGCGGCATTCTTTTTCGGCTATGCCAACGAGCATAATTTCGTCCGCATGTTTCTATATGCGGGTCTGGTCATCATCGGCGCGGGCATTTTCGACATGGTCGACGGCCGCGTCGCGCGCCAAACCAACCAGGTCACTGTGTTCGGAGCATTCTTCGACTCGGTCATCGATCGCTACTCCGATGTCGCGCTCTTCTTCGGACTGCTGGTGTACTACGCCCGCGGCAACCGCTTCTTCTATGTCGGGCTCACCGCGTTCGTCATGGTCACTTCCTTGCTGGTGAGCTACACCCGCGCCCGCGCCGAAGCCTTAATCGGCAAGTGCAAGGTCGGGTTCATGGAGCGCCCGGAGCGCATCGTCCTGGTGCTGCTCGGGGCCCTGTTCGCGCGCTGGGGCGTCATGGCCCCGGTTCTGTGGGTTTTGGCGGTGCTTTCGACCATCACGGTAATCCATCGCATCGCGTACACCTACCAAATGACGCGCAACATGGCAGTCATGCCGCCCGCCTCCGACCGGTAGGCCTCTTCGTTCCAAACAGCGTGAGCCATACAAATCCTTCTTTTTGCCCGCGTCTGGATAGACTTAGGCACGAGGCGGCGCGAAGAAAAGTGAACGATACCCCTGAACAAAACCGCCCGAAGTGCCGATAGAAGGAAAGACGAAAGACGCAGGGGTATCTGCGGGAGTTCAAGGGGATGGACACCCGTACAGGCCGGCGGGTAGAACGTTTGTATGGTGAATCGGGGCCGCGTGGCGCGAGGTGAGGGGTGAAGCACTTGAACCGGCGGCGGTTTTTGAAGGGTGCCGCCACAGCGGCTTCAGTCTTCGCGGCGGCGTTGCAGGGCGGGTCGGCGTCCGGTGCAACCGATGAACCGGATGCACAGCCGGTGCTGTTCGTAGGAACGCAAACCGGCCGGGGCAGCCGCGGCATCTACGCCTACCAATGGGACGCGCGGGCGGGCGCGCTGCACCCCCTGGGTCTCGCGGCGGAAACGCCTATGCCGACCTTTCTGGCGCTCGCGCCGGACCGGCAGTTCCTGTTCGCGGCGAACGAAACGGACACTTTTGCTGGGCAACGCTCCGGAGGGGTGTCGAGCTTCAGGATTTTGCCGGGAGGCAAACTGGTCCCGGTCAACTCGGCGGCTTCAGGCGGCACGGGCACCTGCCACGTCGGGGTAGACCGGACCGGCCGGACCCTGTTGTGCGCCAACTACGGAGGCGGGAGCGCCTCGTCGTTCGCGGTGGGCAAAGGCGGGCGCGTGAGCCCCCCGGTTTCGCACTTCCAATATTCCGGCGCGGGTCCGAACAAGGACCGCCAGGAAGCGCCGCATGTGCACCGGGCGACGGCCTCGCCGAGCGGCAGGTTTGCGCTGTTCAACGATCTGGGGCTCGACCGGATCCACCTGTACGCGCTCGATGGAGCCACGGCAAAGCTGTCGGCGCACGCACCCGCTGAGTGGCAGGCGCCGGCCGGCTCGGGACCGCGGGCACTGGTCTTTCACCCGAACGGCCGCTGGGCGTACTGCGTGGCGGAGCTCAAGTCGGCGGTGCTGCTGCTGGAGTGGGACGAGCGCGCGGGAACCCTGACCATGCGGCAGCAGCTGCCGCTCAACAATGCGGATTTTCACGGGCGGTCACAGGCCTCCGACGCTGTTCTCGACCGGGCCGGGCGCTTTCTGTACGCGGCGGACCGGTACCATGACGGTCTGTACACGTTTGCCGTCGATCCGGCCTCTGGCGAGCTCCACGAGCTAGAACGGACGGAGATCCGGGGCAAGGTGCCGCGTCATCTGACGCTCGACCCGACCGAGCAGTGGTTGTTGGTGGCCAACCAGGAGTCGGACACGATCGAAGGTTTCCCCCGCGATCCGCGTACCGGCAAGCTCGCCGCGAAAAGCACAGAGACGAGTCTGAGCCGTCCGCAGTGCCTGATCTTTGTTTAGCGGCTGCGCTGGAACGAAACAGAGGAGCAATGACGCGAGCGACTGCCCTTAGAAGCTTCTGCTCACGTATGAGACTCGGGACTCATCCTGAGGAGCGAAGCGGCAAAGGACCTAGCTTGCTATGTATCCGGAAACAGCAGGTCCTTCGCTCCGCAGAGGATGACCCTTATCTAGAATCGCCTTAGAATCGCGCTGTGACCCTTCGCCGCGCCGCTGCCCTGCTTGCCCTTGCCCTGCTCGCCGTTGTTCTGGCGGTTCTCGCGCTGCGCAAGCCCGCCCCTTCCACGGCTGAACTCGCTTCCGTTCGACCCACCGCGGCCGCGCCGGCGAGCGCCGGTGCCGATGACCGGCGCGTCCCAACCCTGGTATACGCGCACAACCTTCTTCTGCGGAAAGGTCCGCAATTCCGCATCTACATCCGTTGGATTCGCGGGCAGATGCTGCGGACCCGCAAGGACGTAAACCCATCTTTCGACGACCCGGATTCCTTTGTCCTTGAAGTTGAAAAGGGCGTGATTCGCGTCAACATCGGCGACATCACCAACTTCCTGAACGGCAGCGGCTCCGGCAAGATGCCGCTCACCGGCATTTCGATCACGCCGGAGGGCGACCGGGTTAAGCTGCACGGGACCGTCCACAAGTTCGTCCCATTGCCAGTCAGCCTCATCGGCACTCTCGCGCCGACCGCGAACGGGTGGGTCCGGTTTCACGTGGAAAAGATCGACGTGCTCAAGTTGCCTCTCAAGGGGCTGCTCGGCGGGCTCCATGTAAACCTGGACGACCTGGTCCACCCGGGGGGCGTGCCGGGCATCACGATCGCCGGCAATGACATCCTGTTCGACACGCAAAAGCTGCTGCCGCCCCCGCACATTCGCGGCCAGATCACCACGGTGAGGGTCCGGGTGCCCGACCTCGAGGTGATCTATGGGGGCGCGGGCGACAACGACAGCGAGCTGGCGCAATGGCACAACTTCCTGCGGTTGCGCGGGGGCATGCTCGACTTTGGCAAGCTGACCATGCAGCACGTCGACCTTACGCTGATCGACGCGTCCAGCGACCCTTGGTTCGATCTGGATCTGGTCAACTACCAGGCGCAGCTGGTGAACGGGTACATGCGGATGACGCCGGAAGCCGGGCTCAACATCTTTATGCCGGACCTGGATTCGACCAAGAAGGCGGCCAGGGCGAACCAGGCGATCACGCTGGAGTGGCTCAGGGACCGCAACCGCGCCGTCCCGAACCCGCAGGTGCGGTAGCACTTCAACCAGTTGACGAGTGAGTATGGTCTTCTCAGGAAACTGCCTAGACGGCGGCGGCGAGCTCCGACACCCGGCGCGGCACGCTCACCGGCGCGGGCGCGGATACCAGCGCGCACGTGGACCGGTCGCGAAGCAGGCGGGAAACCAGCGCCGTGTGCATGGCATGGCCGGCGCGCTCGGCGACGACGTGACCAAGGATTTGGTGGCCCGCGAGCGCCAGGTCGCCGATCAGGTCCAGAACCTTGTGCCGTACGAACTCATCGGGGAAGCGCAAAGGGCCATTCGCGACCTCACCCCCGGCAACGATGATCGCACTACCGGAGGAAACTCCGCGAATCAGACCCATCGCACGCAGCTTTTGCTCGTCCTCGCGAAAGCCGAAGGTGCGGGCCGGGGCGATGAGTGAGGCGTAGGCACCCGAAAACAGGTCGAGCGCCAGCCGCTGTCGGCCGATGGGGGTGGGGAAATCGATGGAGTAGTCGATCGAGTACGTGGACGAGGGATACAGGCCGAGAAACTTGTCCCCGTCTCGAACCTCGATGGGCCGCAGCACCTTGAGGTATTGCCTGCGGCGGCGTTGGGGCTTGAGGCCGGCCCGGCGGATCGCCTGCAGATACGGCAGTGCCGACCCGTCCAGGATGGGCAACTCCAGGTTGTCGAGCTCCACGATGCAGTTGTCGACCGAAAGGCCGAAGAGCGCGGAAAGCAGGTGCTCCGTGGTGGAGATGAGCACGCCCTGCCGCATGAGGCTGGTGGCGTAGGAAACCCTGGCGACGTTGCGGCCGGTAGCCGGGATGAGGAAGTTATCGAGGTCGGTGCGGCGAAAGACGATGCCCTGGCCGGAGGAGGCGGGCAACAGGCGCAGGGTGACGGGCGCGCCGGAATGAAGACCGACGCCGGTAAAGGAGACCGGGTCCGCGATGGTCTGTTCGAACTCGGTCCGGACGGAGGGTCCGGCGTCGGTGTGTTCGGGGGCGGATCGCATCTGCCTAGAGCATAAAGCGCCACGGGAGAAAGCGAGGTGTGGCAGAATGACCACAAGCGCACACACCTCTCAAAGGGGGAACCAAGGTTGCCAAGTGCGCCGGGGTCACGCTGCCGGGAAGACTCCGGCGGCGGCCAGCATGGACCCGGTAAGCGCGAGCGGGAGGCCGACGACATTGCCGTAGTCGCCGAGGATGCGTGGAGTCCACAGCGCGGCGCGGCCCTGGATCGCGTATGCCCCGGCTTTGCCCATCGGCTCGCCCGAGGCCACGTAGCGCGCGATCTCCGGCTCCGAAAGGCTTCGAAAGGTTACGTAGGTCAGGTGCGCGGCGGCCTCGGTCCGCGCGGCCGAGCAGACGCAGACGCCCGTCACGACCGAGTGGGTCGCGCCCGCGAGCAGGCGCAGCATGCGGGCCGCGTCCGCCGCATCCTCCGGCTTGCCGAGCAGCTCGCCCGAGGGCGCGAGGACGACAGTGTCCGCGCCCAGGGTCACTGCTTCCGGCCGGCTGCCGAACGCGGCTTCCGCCTTGCCTTGTGCTAAACGGAGGGCGAGCGCGACGGCATCTTCGTCGGGCCGGGGCGTTTCGTCGATCTCGGCGGCCTCCACCGCAAAGCGGTAGCCGGCCTGAAGGAGAAGCTCGCGGCGGCGGGGCGAGGCGGAAGCGAGAATCAGAGGCGCCATCGTTTACAGGCCCGAGGGCGCGTGGAGGCCGACGCGCCGGCCTGCGGGGGGGGCCAGCCCCCAAGCCATCGCAGGGGTGTTGTGGGCCAGGCCAGGGCGGCCCTCGCGGTCGAGCAGGATGATGCCGCCATGGCC
>CAXTTW010000052.1:0-10114 GCA_964247255.1 uncultured Acidobacteriaceae bacterium | reverse complement strand
CGCGGGCGCGGTTCGCAGCCGGGCCCGCGAGTCGTTTTGCCCTCCCGGAGGCACATCCGCTTGTTTCAGCTTGGTCCCCGTAGTCTTGCGCCGCTTGCCCTGCTCGCGAGCGCGCTCCTTTCCGTGTCCTCCCCTTTGTCCGCCTTTGCGCAGACCGCGCCCTTGCCGGGGGACACGCAAGACCCGACGCAGAAACCGGCGCCCGCGCCTCCGCAGCAGCGGGCGCAGGTGCTGCGCGAGGCGCAAAGCCGCGTGGATGCGCGCCGCCGCCAGCGCGAGCAGCAGCAGGAACAGGAAACCTACTCGCACCGGTTCGAGGTTGCGGCGGGCGGCGGCTACCTGCGGTTTCGCCCGGGGCAGAACCTGCAGCACAACACAGAGGCGGCCTGGAACGTCGGCTTTACCGACTGGCTGCGGCCGAAGCTGGGCGTCACTGCGGACGTGCGCGGCTACTACGGCACCGCGATCACGAACAATTTCGAGTTCCAGGTGTACAAGCCTTCGGTGAGCCAGTACACCTTTTTGGGCGGCCCGCAGTACCGCTACTTTCAGAACCAGCACTGGGCGCTGAACTTACAAGGGCTGGCGGGCGTGGCGCACGGCAACTTCTCGACCGGGCTGGGCTCCCTGCGCGGCGCACCCGTGGGTTTGTGGCCGGACGGCAGCGCTTTCGCTTTGTCGGCGGGTGCGCCGATCGACTACAACCTGGGGCCGGGCCTTGCGCTGCGCTTGAACCCGAATTACCTGCTGACCAACTTCGGTTCTTCGATCCAGAACAACCTGGGCTTCACGGCGGGAGTCGTGGTGCGGTTCGGGCGGCGATAGAAGCGATCTCATAAGTATTTTCGTGGTTCGGCACTCCTGGTGTGCTCCGCCTCATGATAGTTCTCATCCGGGGCTTCAAGGGATTGTTCGCCCTCATGTGAGCGCCTCTAGTTCGAGTCTGAAATACAGCAATACAGCATTTGACGGGTGCTGGTAGTACGTATCATGATATATACCAGTGAGGTGGGGCGATGGACGTACAGAGAACGACAGCTCCAGCCGAGCGGGCCAAGGTATTCATGACCGGGCGGAGCCAGGCGGTGCGGATCCCCGCAGCGTATCGCTTTACAACGGACGAGGTCTACATTCGCCGCGATGCGGAAACGGGCGAAATCGTGCTGTCGCCAGTGAAGCCGAAGCGGAGTTGGGCGGAGATCTTCAAGATGCTGGACGAGATTGGACCGGTAGAGGATTTCCTGGATGATCGAGACCAGGGGACACTTCCCGAGCGTGGTGTTTTCGACGATTGGGTCGAGCCATGACGTCTGTTGGTTTTTTGCTCGATACCAATACCGTCAGTTACCTCGCGAAGAATCATCTGCAGGCTGCGCGCCGGCATTTGGAACTCCTCGACGCCGACGAAAAGCTAGGGATTTCAGCCGTCACGGAGGCTGAACTGCTCTTTGGGCTGGAGCGGCGACCAGAAGCGAGGACACTGCGCATACGCGTCATGCTTATGCTCGAGAAGCTTACTGTTTTGCCTTGGCGCCATGAAGAGGCTGTTACGTTCAGTCGTCTTCGCAGAGACCTTCAAAGCCTGGGCAAGACGCTGGCCCCGCTCGACCTTCTGATTGCCGCCCATGCCGTGACCCTGGATGCAGTTCTGGTGACGAGTGACCGAGCCTTTGCCCAGCTTCCGCAGCTACGTTGCGAAGACTGGTCGATAGATGCCTAAAGAATCCTGAAAAGCCCGTACCCGAACGCGGCCAGGCCGATCGCGACGAGGAATACGCGCTTGCCCACGCTGGCTGCCCGGAAGCTTCGCCGGCTGCCTGCGGGTGAAGCGGCCGGAACCGGGGAGGCCGCGACGATGTCGCGCAGCAGCAGCCCGGTCAAAGCGAGGTATAGGCCGGCCGCGAGGCAGACCCAGTGCGACAAATTATGGGATAGGTGCATTGCGCGTCCGCCCCGCCCGGCCCGCGGCGGAACGTTCTCCTTTGTTTGCGCCTCCACTGCGCGCAAAGCTTGGCCTGACGGGTGAACTATACGGCTTCAGCCATACGGGTTGCGAGCGGAATTTGCATGGCTGCTGTAAAGGCTTCATTCCCGGGCCCGGCATCGCACGAGGGGCTCGCCGCGTCTACTCTTTGTATGGACATGGCGAACGCGGCGGAGATCTTCGACGTGCTGGTAATCGGAGCCGGGCCCACGGGGTTGGCGTGCGCGCTCGAAAGCAAACGGCTGGGCCTCAAGGTCGTGCAGATCGACAAGGGCTGCCTATGCAACTCGATTTTTCACTACCCCGCGCACATGACTTTTTTTACGACACCGGAGCTCCTGGAGATCGGCGAGGTGCCATTCCCGAGCGTCAACCAGAAGCCGGCGCGGAACGAAGCACTCGAGTATTACCGCAAGGTCGCGGACCGGTTCGCGCTCGACATCCGCCAGTACCTGAATGTCGACTCGGTCGAAGGCGCGGACGGCGACTTCCGCGTCCGCACCATGGACCGCTTCGGACGGGCCGAAACATTTCGCGCGCGCAAGCTGATTGTCGCGACCGGCTATTACGATCTGCCGAACTACCTGCGCATTCCCGGCGAAGATTTGAGCAAGGTGATGCACTACTACGACGACCCGCACCCGTACTACGGGATGGATGTGCTGGTGATCGGCGGCAAGAACTCGGCGGCGATCGCGGCCCTGGACCTTTGGAGGCATGGCGCGCGGGTCACCGTGGTGCATCGGGGGCCGGAGATGCACCGGCACGTAAAGTACTGGATTTTGCCGGACTTCAACAACCGCGTGAAGAATGGGGAGGTCGAGGCCTTCTTCAACACGGAGGTTATCGAGATCGGACCGGATTCCGTGCGGCTCCGGACGCCCGAGGGTGAGCGCACCATCCCGAACCAGTTTGTCTTCGCGCTGACCGGCTACCACCCGGACTTTGACTTCCTGCAGTCGCTCGGCGTGCATTTGGAAGGCGAGGACCGCCAGCCCGCGTGCGACCCGGAGACGCGGGAGAGCAACGTGCCCGGGATCTACCTGGCCGGTGTGATTGTCGCGGGCAACCGGACCAACGAGATCTTCATCGAGAACGGACGCTTCCACGGCAAGGAGATTGCCGCGGACCTTTCCGTGAAGCTGGGGCGCAAACTCGCGGCTCAGACCTCCGAGATGGAGCTCGAACCGGCGGTTTTGTAGCTCAGGCCGCCTTCGCCTTCTTCATTCGCGCCAGGCGCCGAGCCTCGCGCGCGGAGATGGGCTGCATCCGGTCGGGTGCGTAGAAAGCTTTGCGCCCGCAGTCCAGGCACACCATGTAGCATTGCCGGTCGATGGTGAACGGGCGCGACATACGGTCGTGCCCGCACCCCCACGCAGAGGAAACAAAGTTAAGTGCCGTGCGGAGAACGCGCATAAGGGGTTCTCTCCTTTGACGCGGTACTTCGTACCTGCGCGAAACTGAGAGTACGGCTTCCCATCCCCGCGTGCCAGATACCGGGCGCACTCAAAGGTAACCAACTTCCAAGAATGGGAATTATGGTTCCATTCCGACCACCAGCTTTCCAAAATGGGACGCGGATTGCATTGTCGAAAAGGCTTTCGGCAGCTCCATAAAGGAAGCTTCTTGGTCGATCACGGGCCGGATACGAGTCTGCTCCAGCGCGCGATTCAGGTTCTCGAAGTCCACGCGCGAGCCGACATAAATGCCCTGCACGCGGATCTGCTTGCGCAGGATCAGGGAGGGGTCGATCGGTTCATCCGGCTCGGACAGGATGCCGATATCGGCGACCGCACCGCCGATGCGGACCGCCTTAAGCGACTGCATGAAGGTGCCCGCGCCTCCCACCTCAATGACCAGCTCGACGCCTTCGCCGCCAGTCTGGTCCGTCACCCAGCTGGCCCACTTGGGCGTGGATCGGTAGTTCACGCCGGCGTCGAGGCCCAGCGACCGGGCGCGTTCGAGCTTGGCATCGCTCGAGGAGGTGCCGAGCACGCGCGCGCCCATGGCCTTGGCGAGCTGGAGCGCCGCGATGGATACACCGCCCGTGCCCTGAATCAGGACTGTGCTGCCGGCGGTGATGCCCCCGCACTTTTGCAGGGCCGACCAGGCGGTGACCGCGGCGCAGGGCAGGGTCGCGGCTTCGGCGAAGGAAAGGTACTCCGGCACGCGGACCACGCCGAGATGCGGCAACCGGACGTACTGAGCGGCCATTCCATCGATGTCGCCGCCAAGCGCGCCCTTGTACCTGGACTGGGTGGGCGGACCTTCCCGCCAATTCTGCATGAAGATAGCGGCCACATGATCGCCCGGTTTCAGCGTCGAGACACCTTCCCCGACCGAGTGGATCGTACCCGCGCCGTCGGAAAGAGGCACGCGCGGCAGGGGCATCCGGGGGTTGTACGTGCCTGTGACGGTGAGCAGGTCCCGGTAGTTGAGCGAGCAGGCATGGACCTTGAGGACCACCTCGCCGGGGCCGGGCTCGGGGACCGGTGCATCGTGAAGGGCGAGCTTGTCGATGCCGAAAGCGGGGATGGTCCAAAGCTGCATGTAGGGTGTATCTCCTGTCCTGAATGGATGCAGCGGAGGATGACAGAGGGGGTATATCAAGCTATGATGTGAGTATGAGAATTCTTGTGGACGTGAACCAACAGCAGGTTGTCTCACTCAATGCGCTTGCAAAGCGGACCGGAAAGGCCCGGGCGGAGGTTATTCGCGAGGCGCTGGACAAGCACGTGGAAGCAAATCGGGTACCGATCTCGGCTTTCAAGGGTTTGTGGGCCGACAATCCGGAAACGCAGGATGTACAGGGCTATCTGGACAAAATCAGGGGCGAGTGGGACCGTGAATGGGACCGGTAAGGGCTTTGTTCGACTCGAACATCCTGATCCGTTTCCTCAATGAAAAGCGGCACAGTGTTCTGGATGATCTTTTCGCAGGCAGCTCGAAATTGGACATCAGTCGGGTCACCTGGATTGAGGTAATGACCGGCTCGCGAGGCGATGACGCACGCGTGCTGAGGTCTTTTCTCGACGGCTTTCAAGTTCACGAAATCACGCCGGAGATCGCGGAGCGGGTAGTGCACCTTCGCCGTGCCACCCGTCTCAAGCTGCCGGACGCAATCATCTACGCGACCGCGCTGGAAACCGGCCGCACCCTGGTCACCCTGAACACCCGCGACTTCCCGCCGGGGACCGAGGCAGTCTTTATTCCGGGCGGCGATTGAAGAGCAGCGAGTTCGCCTGGTCGATCGAGGTGAGCGTGATGCGGGCGATGTTGACGTGGGCCGGACGGGTCGCGGCCCAGACAATCGTCTCCGCGATGTCCTCCGGGGTGAGCGGGGTGATGCCGCTGTAGACTTTGGCCGCGCGGGCTTCGTCGCCGCGAAAGCGCACCCGGGAGAAGTCGGTCTCGACCGCGCCGGGGTCGATGGACGTGACCCGGACCGGGATCCCCAGCAGGTCTTGCCGCAGGCCGTCGTTGATGGCGCGCTCCGCCGCCTTGGATGCACAGTACACCGCGCCGCCCGGGTAGGTCATCTCGCCCGCCGTCGAACCCATGCTGATCACGTGCCCGCGCCCGCGTGCGACCATGCCGGGTACCACGGCGCGCGTGACGTACAGCAGTCCTTTGACATTGGTGTCGATCATTTCGTCCCAGTCCGATGGGTCGGCTTCGTGGACTTTGTCCGTCCCGCGCGAAAGGCCGGCGTTGTTGACCAGCACATCAATGGCCGCCCAGTCCTCGGGCAGGCTGCCCAGCTTGGACCGCACCTCCGGACCCTTGCTGACGTCGAGCTCGATCAGGTGCGTCCCGGCGGCACCGGCTTCGGCGAGCTCAGGCGCTAGGGCCTGGAGCCTGTCCATGCGGCGGGCTGCGAGGATGAGCCTGGCGCCCTCGCGCGCGAACGCAAGGGCGCAAGCCGCGCCGATGCCCGCGCTTGCACCAGTGATGAGGACGGTTCGACGGCTGAGGCTGTTCATGCGGATCTCCTGATTGGCCGCGCCTGCTCGCGGACCGGCGGCGGCGCAGGCGGGTAGGATGCAGCGAAAAAGCCGCCCCGAGAGGCAGCCCTTTCCGCCGCGAGCATCGTTACTGTTGGGCGACGCCGGCGGGGGTGCCGTTCGAGGGAACGGATTTGCCGCCCGAAGGCTCGGCTTGCTGCTGCACGCCGATCGCGTTGCCGGAGACTACCAGCTGTACGCGCCGGTTCTGGGCGCGGCCGGCCGCCGAACTATTGTCGGCGACGGGGTTGTTGAGCCCGAAGCCGGTGGCGGTGACGTTGCCGAGCGGCACGCCCTGCTGCACGAGGAAGTCGCCGACACTCTGGGCGCGGTTCTCGCTCAGTTTCTGGTTGTAGGCCTCGCTGCCCACGTTGTCCGTGTAGCCCTCAACCTGCAGCTTGAGCGCTGGGTAGGCCTGGAGGATGCCGGCTACCTTGGCCAGCTTGACCTGTGCGTCGGTCTTGAGGGTGTACTTGCCCGTATCAAACAAAACGTCCGACAGGTTGACGATCAGCCCGCGCGCGGTTTCCTGGGTTTGCAGCACGGAATTAAGCTGATCGCGCAGTTGCTGGCGTGCCTGGGCTGCCTGATCGACGGCCTGTGCCTGCTGCTGCTGGGCCTGGGCTGCCTTAGCCTCGGCCGCTGCCCGCTCGGCGGCTGCTTTCTCCGCCTCGAGCTGAGCTTTCTGGGCTTGGAGCTGCGCCTGCTGCGCTTCCAGGGCCGACTGCTGCGCGGCCTGCTGGGCCTGCTCCTTGGCGCGCTGCTGGGCGGCTTCGTCGAGCGACTTCTGCTGCCGGATCGCGATCACGCGCGAGTCCTCGGCTGCCTGGACCGCGGCGCGGGCGTAGGTGATCTCCTGCTTGCGCTGGCTCTTGTGCGGGTCGGCGGCCTGCGCGTTCTGGAGCGCCTGCACGGCATTTGCATAGGTGTCGGCCGCCAAACGATCGGCCCCGGCCGCCTTCGCGATCTGCACCGCGTTGATGGCCTCGTACAGCTCGAGCGGCGACTGGTCGTTGCGCGTAATGGGATTGGCAACCGTGTTCGCGCCTTCGGTCGTTGCGTAAGTGCCCTTCGGCAGCAGGGAAGCATGCGCGTTGACCGTGTCGATGATGCCCTCGGTTTTATTCTTAAGCACCGTGTTCTGAAGCACGACCACGTCCGACGGAAGGCTCACATCGAAGTAAGGCTCGGCGGTGACGATGAGCGCGAACGCCTGGAGGTTGGTGGTGACCTTGAGGTCGACCGTGTTCTTGCCGCCGGTCGGCAGCACTTCACCCAAGGCCTGCGGGTGGCCGTCGGGCGTAATGGCCCAGAGAACGTAGGTCAGGTACTCGACGCCGAACCCATTTGCCGGTTTCAAGCCTTCCATGTGGGCATCGATCGAGATCTGCCCCTTGTTGCTCTCGACCGTGGCCGAGCCCTTCGCGTTCGGCAGCAGCGGGGTGCCGTCGAAGCCGATCTTGGTCGATCCGGAGCGGTGAAAGTAGTTGATCGCGGGGATGTCGCGGCCAACTACCTGAATCTTGTACACGGGGATGCCGTTGCGCACGGTCGACGGGCCCTGACCCTGTGGGAATTTATCGGTCGCGGTCGGGTTCATTTCCTGCCCGTACGTGAGGGAAGCACCGAGAAGTAGAGCAAGGGGTGTGGCTTTGGTGAAAAAGTTCATGGTTCGTTCGATCCTTTCGCCGCCTAAAGCGGCCAAGCCTGCATGAGGCACGGCGGTTGAGTGTCTCGCCATCAGAAAAGATGCCGTTTTGCCGCCTCACGTCACATTATGAGTACAAATTGCATGGTTTGTGGATAAGATTGCTCGCCGACTACGAGAGCCTGTGGGTGTTGGACGTGCGTGGAGGGGCCACGGGGAGCGGTGGTTTGGAAGGAGCCTCTCCGCCGGGAACGAGCTTTTTCGCGATCGCCGTGACCGCCAGCTCGAGCCGGGTGGAGATGCCGAGTTTTTCGAAAATATTGGACAGGTGCCGCTTGACGGTTTCCTCGCTCAGGTTGAACTGGCGAGCGATGTCGCGGTTGGAGCAGCCCCGGACGATCAGGCTCACAACCTCGAGTTCGCGGCGGGTCAGGTTCCAGTCCTCCGGGGCAGCTTCGGTGGCTTGCGCCTTGAGCTCCGCCAGGATGCCCGAAAGCTGCTCGACGCGGTGGCTCTGCGCCCAAAAGCCTCCATCCATAACGGCCAGCAGCGCGGCGGCGATCTGCTCGGTCATCGCATTCTTGAGGACGATGCCGCGCGCCCCCGCGTTGAACGCTTCCATGAGCTGGTCCGGCGGGATGGACCCGGTGAGCAGCACGATGCGGGTCCGGGGCGCGGCCGTCGCGACCTCCCGGATGGTGCTGAAGCCCGACGAGTTCGGCATCTGCACGTCGAGCAAGAGGATTTCAGGCTGCAGGCTGAGCACCTGGCGGACGGTTTCCGGGCCGTTGTCCGCTTCGGCGACGACCGAAAAGCGGCCGTGCGCCGCGAGCACGTTGCGTACGCCGATGCGCACCACCGGGTGGTCGTCCGCGATGATGACCCGGATGGGGGTGCCGCGCTGCATGGAAAGGGGGAGGAGTTCCGGCCGTTCGATCAAAGGGCGATTTGCCTCTCTCGGAGCGCGGCTTCCAGAGCCGCGCATGCCGCCAACATCGCGGAAAGTTCCTCCGCTGCCGCCGCCGGGTCCGCCGCTCGCTCCTCGAGCCGCAAGGCAAGCTGAGCAACCGCCGCCGCGCCGAGCATGCCGGCTGTTCCCTTGACGGTGTGGCCGAGGGCGCGAAGGCGCTCGGGGTCGAGCCGGACTGCGTGCTCCTCTATGCGGGAGCGTGTGTGCTGGAGGAACTCTCGGTAGATCTGGGCCAGCGTGGTGCCGTTCAGGATGCCTTGGAGCGAGTCGAAGAGGACTGTGTCGAGAGGTGAAAGCGCGCAGGGGAGCATGGGGCTTTTGAGCCCTGGCCGCCCGGAGCGAACGTGCTCATCCGTCCCCCGCATATGCCTAAGATACCCCACAGGTAAGCCCTGTAAACATTACGGAGGTAATAGGGATCGGCCCGCCACAATCGAGTTCGTGTTCACACCTTCCGTCGTTGTAGAGAGACGTTACAGTGCGAAGTATGGATTCCTCTTCGAGTGAAGAGTTGTGGCGCGAGCTGCGGGCGCTGCGGGCGCGGGTGGAGGCTCTGGAGCGGGCTAGGGGAACTCCGATCGAAAAGCAGCCCGTGCCCGTGTCGTTCGTGCAGCCCGCGCGGCCAACGCTGGAGTCGCGCATCGGCTCGCAGTTGTTCAACCGGGTGGGCATCGTGGCGTTGCTGGTAGGGGTAGCGTGGTTCCTGAAGTATGCGGTGGACCGGCAGTGGCTGGGGCCTGCGCCGCGGGTAGGGGTGGGGCTTTTCGCCGGGTTCGGGCTGATTGGCTGGTCGGAGCGGTTTCGGCGCCGCGGCTACCCTGTCTTTTCGTTCTCGCTCAAGGCGGCGGGCACCGGCGTGCTTTATCTGTCGCTTTGGGCTTCCTACTCTCTCTTCCATCTGGTTGGGTTTCCGCTGGCGTTCACGGGCATGGTGCTCCTGACGGTGGGCAATGTGTGGCTGTGCGCGCGGCAGCAGTCCGAGGCGCTGGCCGCGGTGGCGGTGGTGGGCGGCTTCCTCACGCCCGCGCTGCTGGGGGCGTCGGTGGACTCAGTCTGGGCGCTCGGGAGCTACCTTTTTCTACTCGACGCGGGGTTCGCGGCGCTTTTGCTGCGGTACGGGTGGGCGCGGCTGCTCCCCGGGGCGTTCGCCGGGACCCAGGCTTACCTGCTGCTGCTGGCCGTGCGCTCCGTCTCCGAGCTTGCCGACCGGGGCGCCGCCGTGCTGTTCGCGACGGTGTTTTTGGCTGGTTTCTCCGTGGTCGCGGCGCGGCTGGGCGCGGGAGCGGCCGTGATCGCCGTGACGCTAGCCAACGCTGTTCTGGGCACGTTCGAGCTCGGGCGATTCGTGGACTCGCCGGAGTCGGCGAAATGGGTGCCGGTCGCGGTGGCGGGGTGGTTTGCGCTCTTCCTGTTGGGGCGGTTCCGAGATGTCGTCGGGCAGCTTGTGCCTTGGTACGCAGGGCTGGTGGTGGGCCTCGCGGCGGTGGGCGTTTGGACGGTGGGGTCGG
>CAXTTW010000051.1:0-10396 GCA_964247255.1 uncultured Acidobacteriaceae bacterium | reverse complement strand
AGCGCCCGGTACCAGGCGGGCGGCCGGACGAAGGTGCCCGCCCCGGAGAGCACGGCCGCGCCCAGCGCCTGCCCGTCCGCGTCGACTCGGAGCCCGGGCAAGGCGTCGGCGATGTAGGCCTGGAAGCCGGCCCAGTCCGGAGGCAAAGCGTCCGCCGGGATCCCGAAAAGCCCCGCGATCCCTCGGCCTTCCGCGTAGTAGCTTTCGCGCTCCCCCGCGGTCAGGGGAGAGAGCACCAGGTCGTAGGCCAGCACCGCGGAGTCGATCAGCGTGGCCCACACCCAGACCAGCGCCGCGACCTCGTTGGCCTGGTAGCGCCCGCCGCCGGGCAGCTCGCCTCGGACCGGCGCGTGCCGAAGATACAAACCGCGCGCGGCCGCGAGCGCCTGCGTCCGGTCGCCGAAGACCATCGTGTAGACCACCCGGAATGTCCCGTGAAAGCGGGCAAGGGCATCATTGAGCAGGTTTGAGTGCTGCCGCAGCGCGGCCGCGACCCATGGGTGCGCGATTTGGAGCAGCGCCGCCCGGCCCGCCCCGAGGAACACGGCCGACTCCCGGTTCACCTTCCAGCTCATGGAGCCCGGCCCGTAGAAGCCCGCGCGCGGGTCGCCCGGCAGGCGCTCCAAAGCGAGGAGGCCGGCTTCGAAGTTGGCGCGCGTTACCGGCTGCATGCCTCGTTATACCCTGCTTGGCCCATCTAGCAGGTATTGCCTTTGCGCATTTAGAGTATTACCTTCTCTGCATGACTATCACCTGCAAAATACCGGACACCCTCGCGGCCCGGTTGGAAGCGGCCGCCCGCGCCGAGCACCGGTCCAAGTCCGAGATCCTGCGTGAATCGCTCGAAGCGCGGCTCAGTGCGAGCGAGGCGAACAAGCCCGTCAGCGCCTGGGACCGGATTAAGCACCTGAGCGGAAGTGTCAAGGGGCTGCCCAGCGACATATCCACTAATCCTGAGTACATGCGTGAGTTCGGCAAGTAGACCCCGCATTCTTGTCGATGCCGGGCCAATCATTGCGTTCCTGGCAGCGAATGAACCCCATCATGCGTGGGCAAACGACTTGTTCCAAACCTTACCTGCGCCCTTCGTCACCTGCGAAGCCGTTCTCACGGAAGCGTTCTTTCTTGCGTCACGCGACGCAGAGGGACGCGCCCGCCTTTGGGAGCTTCTCACTTCCGATCACCTGATCACGGACTTCTCTATCGTCAAGGAGCGTCAGGCCTTGGCCGCCCTCATGGACAAGTACCGCGACCTCCCCATGTCGCTGGCCGATGCCTGCCTCGTGCGGATGGCGGAGCTGGCTCCCGAAGCAAGAGTCTTTACGCTCGACGCGCACTTCCGGGTCTACCGCAAAAACGGCCGCCAGACCGTTCCGCTCATCGCCCCGTAGCGGTCTGCATCTACTACCAGCATGCCCTTCGACCGCGCTTCCGGCCTCCTGCTGCACATCAGCTCGCTTCCGTCCCAAGGAGGCATCGGCGACCTCGGCCCAGCCGCCTATGACTTCGCGAACTTCCTCCACGCCGCCGGCCAGCGCATCTGGCAGGTGCTGCCGCTCAATCCCGTCGGCTACGGCAACTCGCCCTATGCGGCGTTGTCGGCCATGGCGGTCAACCCCATGCTCGTCAGCCTTGAAGTGCTGGCCGATTGGGGCTGGATTGGGAACGACCGCCTGGCTTCGCTTCCGAAGAACACGGGCCCTGTCGACTTCGACGCCGTGACCGCCGCCAAGCTGCCGC
Source organism: uncultured Acidobacteriaceae bacterium (assembly GCA_964247255.1). GTDB lineage: Bacteria > Acidobacteriota > Terriglobia > Terriglobales > Acidobacteriaceae > EB88. The sequence goes on along the minus strand of CAXTTW010000051.1, from coordinate 8,656 downwards.
TGCTGCGCGAGGCGGCCACCGGCTTCCTGGCCCGGCACACGGACGAGCAATGGGCTCGGTTTGAAAGCTTTTGCCGCGATAAGGCGGGCTGGCTCGACGATTACGCCGCGTTCGTGGTGCTGCGCGAGGGGAACGGGAACAAGCTCTGGACCGAGTGGCCGCGGCCGCTTGCCCATCGCGAGCCCTCGGCGCTCCAGGCGTTTCGTGGCGCGCACGAGGAAGCCATCCAGGTGGAGAAGGCTATCCAGTTCGCCTTCGACGAGCAATGGCTGCACCTGCACACCTACTGCAAGCAGCGCGGGATCCGTCTCATGGGCGACGTCGCGATCTTCGTCTCCTTCGACTCGGCCGACGTGTGGACCCATCCCGACCTGTTCGAGCTCGACGAGGACGGGAGCCCAAAGCGCGTCGCCGGAGTTCCGCCCGATTACTTCAGTGAAACCGGCCAGCGCTGGGGCAACCCGCTCTATGACTGGGAGGTGCTGGCCGAGCGCGGGTTCAGTTGGTGGGTTGAGCGGATGCGCCGCGCGCACGAGTTATTTGACCTGATCCGGCTCGACCACTTCCGCGGCTTCGAGGCGTTTTGGGCCATCCCCGGCAAGGACGAAACGGCCGTGAACGGCGAATGGGTCAAGGCGCCGGGGCATGCGCTTTTCTCCAAACTGCGCGAAGAACTCGGCGAGCTCCCGTTTATCGCGGAGGACCTGGGCGTGATCACCCCGGAGGTCGACGCGCTGCGCGAAGCCTTCGGGCTGCCCGGCATGCGCATCCTGCAGTTCGGCTTCGGCAACCGGGGCGCGCACGCCTACCTGCCGCACCGGTTCGAGCGCAATACGGTGGTCTACACGGGTACCCACGACAACGACACGACCCTGGGCTGGTGGCAAACCGGAGCCACGCCCGCCGAAAAGCTCGCCGTGACCATGTACGCCGGCCTGGGCGAGGACGGCCCGGCCTGGTCGCTGCTTCGCGCTGCTTCGTCGTCGGTCGCCGATCTTTGCCTGTTCCCCGTGCAGGACATTCTCGGCATCGGGACGGAGGGGCGCATGAACGTACCCTCTGCGGCGACCGGCAACTGGAGCTGGCGCGTGAATCAGGCAGCGCTGACCAAGGAGGTCGCGGCGAAGCTGTTTGCTATCACCGACGGCGCGGACCGGACGCTGGAGGCCGAACGGGAGATCCTGAAGCTGAAGGAGGAAGCGGCGGCAAATGCGCTTGCATAGTTAGCTGTTTTGCATAGGTAAATCTCACCAACCCCGACGATAGCAAATGATCTAGAGACAGCGGTGCGATCGTCCGAACGAGTAAAAGAAGTTGACAGAAACGAGAACAGCACTTTATGCTCCGCGTACTCGTGATGCTCCGAGCCTGAGGTGTTCGATGGATCGAAGGGCTTTTTGTAAAGTCGGGGGGGGGGCTGTAGCCCTCCTTGCAACATCAACGGTAGCGCGCAAAGCATACGGCCAAGGACCATCCGGTAATTCCGTGTATGGCTCCTCCAACACGATCTCCGCTCTTGCTTCCGGCAATATGATCCAGCAGACCGCCAGTGCTACCGACTGGAATGCGTATCGCAATACGTTGATTACCATCGCCAATGATTGGCAGGCGAACAACTATGACGCCCAACTGCAATCTCATTACGCCGCGCTTTCACCCTCCAACTGTAAAAGTTCAAACCTAGATCAAGCTCAGGCTTTGCAGGCAGTTCAGGCGACGCATCCCGCAGTCACGCTGGCTCAGCTTCAGCATGGATGGTCGGTCTATGACGGGCTGGATAGTAATTCGGTGCAGTCCGTTATAGGCGCTCTCCAATCAAATGGAATGCTGCCTTATCTCACGCAAGCGATGCAGCAGGCTGCGAAGTATGCGCAGCTCGCCGGTGCGCAGACCGCGTCCAGGCTAACCGGCATCATGCAGCAAGATGGCCTGCTTAATCCTGCTCTTCGCCCTCCGCCGCCGCCTACAGGGGGTGGCGGAGGAGGGTATTGCAACTCAGCGAGCTTCGCGGTCGATTTCATCGGTTTGGCATTCTTGACGATCGGCATCATGTCCGGCTTTGGTGCGATTGCTGAAGGTGCGGCATGGGGAGGAATCGCTGCGTGGGGCGGCGGTGCTACAACCGTGTATGGCGTAGCGAATCGTTGGTTGTGCTAGGAGGACTCATGACGTGGTTGTTCGCTCACATCGTCGATGTCGGCTTTTGGACTGAAATACTCATAGGCATATATACAGTCTATGTCGGTGTCCAAGTTAAAAGGCGACGCCAGAGTGAATCCAAGGTCAAAATAACCGGAAGTGAGATTGCACTTGGCTTGTGCCTTCTTGCTTTCGGAAGCTTTTTCCTGGGCATTCACGCGATCCATGCTTTTGGCACTTAAGTACGCCTGTATAAGAGTCTGTCAGCAGCCATGCCTGTCAGGCATGGCTGCTGATTAATGTCTCGTAAACACCGCCACCGGAAACTCCCGGAATGCCTCCGCCAGCTGCACGGTACCTCCCTGGATCGCCGCCCCGGTCAGGGCGTTGGTCCACGGCCCCTCGGGAACGGACACGCTCAGCCCGTCCCAGGCCTGCCCAAGCGGCAGCTCGGTTTTCCCGCCGGTCAGCGTCCAGGTGAACCGAGGGATCACCACCAGCACATCTTTCCCGCGCAGGTAGGCGAAGGCATGCTCCGGGTCGCTCACCTCCAGGGGCGTGTACGCGCCGTCGTCGAAGCTAGCCCGGCGCGCGTTGCGGACCGCGAGCACGCGCTGCATAGTCAGCAGCTTTACGCGGCCGTCCGCCAGGTCTGTGAGCACTTCCTGGTGCGCATCCGGTTTTTCAAGAGCCTTCAGCGCCGCGACCCGGTGCGCATAGTCCACGGGCCGCCGGTTGTCTGGGTCCACCAGGCTCAGGTCCCACATGCCGGTGCCCTGGTAAAAATCTGGTACGCCGGGCGAGGTCGCCTTGAGCACCATCTGGGCTAGCGAGTTGACCGCGCCGTGGACCCGCACGCTCGCCAGAAGCTCCTCGAGTTGTGCGACGAACTCGGGCCGGGCCAGCACCTTGTCAACAAACCCCTGCACCGCTTCCGTGTACTCCGGGCGCGGGTTTACCCAGCTCACGTTGACCTTGCCCTCGCTCAGCGCTTTGGCCAGGTACTCCTTCACGCGCCCGGCGAAGCCCTCCTGATCGACCTTCAACCAGGGCCACGCGCCCACGATGGTTTGGTAGATCAGGTACTCCTCGTTCGCGTCCGGCGCCACCGTTCCGTCTTCGAGCTCGGTCTTGCACCCGGCGTTCTCCTCCGCCCAGCGGCGGGCCGTCGCTTCCCACCGGTCCGGCATCTCCGAGAGCACGTTGAGCCGGTTGCGCACGTCCTCGCTGCGCTTGGTGTCGTGGGTACTGGTGGTCAGCAGCGCGTGAGGGGTATGTTTCAGCCGTTCGGCATTGGCCTTGTGCAATGTTTTCGCGTCGAGCCCAAAAGCATCCATGGCCGAGCCCACCTCATTCGAGGAGAGGAATCGAAAATACACGTAGAAGCTCGTGTCCTCGACGCCCTTGGCCATCACCGGGCCGGTCAACTGCTGGAACTTGAGCGCGAAATAGATCTGCGCTTCATCCCCCTCGGGCCGGGCTTCCAGCAGAAGCACGCGCTGCAGGTAATCGAATGCGGAAGCGTCCACGCTGCCGTTGCGGCGCTTGGCCGCGCGGATCGCCGAGCGGATGGTGCGTTTGTCCTCGTCCGAGTATTCGCCGCGCTCATCGATGTAGGTGCGGTAGATGGGGAAGCAGGCGATGGTCTCGCGGATCACCGTTTCGAGCAGCGCGTCGGTGAAGTCGCGAACCCGCCGGTCGGCCCGGGCCAGGTGCGACAGGAGATTGACCAGCACCTGCGTTTCGCTGGCGAGCGAGTTGAGCATCACGCTGCGCTTGGACTCGTAAACGATCTGCTCCGGGCTGACCCGCCCGCCGATGAAGGCGGCGTAGATGGCGTCGAAGCGGGCCTTGTTTGCGGGCTGGATGAAGAACTGATTGGCGAAGTGGACGAAGTCGTAGCCGGAGGTGCCCTGCACGGCCCACACCCGGGGCAGCGTTTCGCCCGGTTCCAGGATCTTCTCGACTACGCAGTACAGCGGCAATGCCTGCCAGCCGGAGCCTTTCGTCGCGTCGAGCACGCTCTGCTCGATCCCCTCGGGCGAGTCCTCGCTCATCGCCGGGCCGAAGCATCGGGCGGCCGCGCACAACTGCTGCAGCCGTTCGAGGTAGACGCGCGGGTTGAACATGCCGTCGCAGTGGTCGATGCGCAACCCGGTCACGCCGCCCTCGGCGAGCATCTTGCGGATGAGCGTGTGAGTCCGGTTGAAAACCTCCGGGTTCTCCATACGCAGCCCGACCAGGTCATTCACGTCGAAAAAGCGCCGGTAGTTGATCTGCTCGCTCGACGTGCGCCAGTAGGCGAGCCGGTAGGGTTGCGCGTTCAGAAGGGCGTGCAGCGCGTCGAACGAGCGCGGGTCGCCGGGCTTTCCGTTGACGGCCGCGGCGGCCTTCTCGAGCGCGGGCTGGAGCGCGGGATCGCCCAGCATGGCTTGAAGCCGGGGCTTGAGCTCGCGCAGGCGCGCCCGCCGCCCGGCGACCGTGCCTGGGTCGGTGCTCTCGTGCGGGGGCAGGGTTTTCAGCTCCTCCAGCAGCGCCCTGAACTTGGGCGTGACGCCCCACTCTTCATCGCGCTCCTCGGGAAAGAGCATGGGCAGCGGCCGCGGCGCGAGCGGCTGGATGTGGTCGAAGTATTTGAGCAGCGCGCGTCCCCCCTCGAAGGCGACCTGCAGCTCCCCGTCTTCGAGCGCTTCGCCGTACTGCTTGCCCAGGATCGGCAGCAGCAGGCGGTTCTGCATGTCCGGTTTCAGCGGCTCCCAATCGATGTCGAAGTAGCCCGAAAACTCCGACGCGCGGCCGTTTTCGAGCACGTCCTGCCACCACACGGACTGGTTGCCGACGCCCATGTGGTTGGGCACGGTATCGAGCAGGAGGCCCATCTTGCGCGTGCGCAGGGCCTCGGTCAGGCCGTCGAAGCCCGTCTCGCCGCCCAGCTCCGGGTTCAGGCAGTCGTGGCGGGCCACGTCGTAGCCGTGCATGGAGCCAGGCCGCGCTTCGAAGATCGGCGACAGGTACGCGTCGGTGATGCCGAGCTTCGCGAGGTAGGGCAGGATCGCTGCCGCGTCCGCAAAGGTGAACTCCTTATGCATCTGGAGGCGGTAGGTAGCACCTGGGGTGCGGGCTTCGGTGGCGAGGGTCGTGCGCAGGCAATCGTTCATACGCATGCTTGGATGCGGGCGCATCTATACTGGCCAAGACAACACATTCCGAGGAGCCCCATGCCACTTTCCGGCGAAGCGATCCGCTTGATGAACTACGTAGACGATGTTTCCGTGACGCTGCGCCGCATCCTCGCGCTGTCGGCCTCGCTCACCCCGGAGGAGCGCACGCGCGTGAGCGAGTACCTGCAAAAGTCCGAGCCGAGCGTGCAGTCGGTGGTCACCAAGCTGAACGAAGCGAAGACGGCGTAGGCTTGCCGGGCACAAGCGCCGTTTCCGAGGGCGCGCTTTCGACAGACGTGATTCCATCTTCCGGCATCGAGACTGAACGAGGTATCCGCCATGTCGCGATCATCGGTGCCGGCGGAGGCGGCGCGATCTCCGGGCCTCGGCTGGCTGCTTTGTGCGTGCGCGCCGGGTTTGACACCGTGCTCGAAGACGTCATGCCGGGCAATCTGCGCCGCGCCGCCGCGGTGTTCGCTCCGGGCGAGGAACCTCGCTATGCCACCAGTATCGAGGACGCGGTACGCGAGGCGGACCTGGTCATTGACACGGTCCCGGACGAGCTCGAGTCGAAGCTCGAAATCCTGACCATGCTCGACCGCATGGCCCCACCGCACACCCTTTTCCTGACCCCAACCGAGGTGTTGAGCATCGCCGACCTGGCTTCGTGTACGTACCGGCCGGTCCAGTGCTTCGGGCTGCGGGTGCTTGCGGAACAGCCTTTAAAAATCGAGCTTGCCCACCCCCCTCTGCATGCGCTGAGCTTGCTGAGACGAGTTGAAGCCTTTCTAGCCGTATTAGGTGCGTCTACTTCCACCGTGCAGGATTCAAAAGTACTCCCTTGAGGTCCACCCGCACGAAAGTAATGTTGTTCTCTTTGTTGGTAGCAAAGTACCATCATCGACGAAAGCGGCGCGATAAGAGCGTGCTGGACGAAAGCCCCTCTGCGACAGGTGAGAAGCCGAGCGAGGCAGTGCGAAACTGCTTTCGACAGGAATCTTGGTCGTTGCCTTACTTCTCGTGGTCCTTGTAGGTGGCACCCTCTGGAACGTGTGCGATGAGCATGGCTGGTTTGTCGAGCATCATGCACTTTTGGATGTGCAGATGGCTAAGGGATGGCTTATGGGCGAGAGTATGCCATGTCACGCGTCCATGAATGCTTACACCAAGGCTATCGAGCTCGATTGCAGTCGCTACGGGGAAGGGCCAAGCGCAAAGAGTCACACATTTCCGGTTAACTATCGCGGGACGACGCATCCGACCCTCGATGCTTGGCAATGTCAAAGATTAGAAGAGGGCGTCGCTTGCACTGTCAGCAAATAAGCGGGTCTCTGCTGACGGCGACAAACCGTCAGGTCGAGCTCAGTCTTGCGGAATTCTCTCCCAAAGCCACCGGAGATCGAGATACACAGGCGTACCCGGAACCTCAAGACGATCCGTCGGCCGCCAACTTTTCTCCCGGTCCCCAGCCCACGCGAACGCTTCGCGCTTTTCCGGATCGAGAAGCCAGATATGCTCAACGCCCATCCGGCTGAAGTCGGCAGCCCGGTCGCGGAGGTCGGAGAACCTGTCGTCGGGGGACAGGATTTCAATGGCGACCAAGGGCGGCTCGTCCTGCGTTTTCTCCCGGATCGGCCCCCGGCGAACGATTGCCGTATCGGGCAGGCGGAAGTTTGAAGATGTAACCCGCGTCCGCACTTCGGGCAGAACCATGATGCTCCATTCATCCATGTGCTGCGCGAACCAGTACCCGATCATCCCCTGGATGAAGGCATGCAGCCTTGTCGGCATCGGTCTCTCCTTCAACTCCCCATCGATCAGCTCCGGATCGTGCTCGTAGGATGTCCTGAGATACTCCTCGACACTGATCAGCTGCGAAGTCGCCATCGTCTGCCTCCCTCTCCTTCCCGACAAGCTTACTCCGCCTGGTCCGGCCGCTTGTACGGCCCTTTCAGATAAAGGCGCGCCTCGTTCAAAGCCCCCTGCGTATTGTCGTTGGTCTGCACGGCCTGGCGGTACTCGTTCACCGCGCGGTCGCGCTGGCCGGTCACGTCGAAGATCTTGCCGAGCGCGATGTGGCTCCAGACCTGCGTCCAGCCCGGCTCGCCGTCCCCACGCAGCGCGTCGCGGTAGCTGTTCGCGGCGGCCTGGTAATTGCGTTGGGTAAACAGGAGCTCGCCGATGCGGTAGTTCGCGAGCGAGCTCGCGGGATTGGCGGCGAGCGCCTTCTGAAACTCCGCGAGCGCCCCGGCGAAGTCGTTTTGCCCCACCAGCTGCTGGCCGCGCAGAATGGCCACGCGCACCTGCAAGTCCGGCGTCACCTTCAGAATCCAGTTGTCCGGGTCCACCTGGATGCGGCGCGGCGAGCCGAAGGTGTCCACCACGTACTGCGAGGTGGTTCCTTCGACCTCGACCCGCTTGTCCTCCGTCTTGCCCTCGGTCTGGACACGCAGGTCGATGGGCATGTTGAACAAGTCCAGGTCCTGCCCGACCGTGCCGATGGTGCGGAAACCCTTGTCGTTGCCCAGCCGGTACACCGCGTACTTGTTGACGAACTGCGGCGCGCCCGTGCCGTCGAGCCACTGAGAAAAAAAGGCCGTGAGCGGCTGCTGCGCCTGCCCCTCGACGAGTTTTTCGAAGCCGGAGGTCGTGACGCCCTTGTCGGCGAACTGGGTTTGGGCCGCCCGAACGATCTTGAGGAAGCCGTCATCGCCGACCTCCCAGCGCAGCATGTGGAAGACCATCGCGCCTTTTTCGAGCGTAAGCGACTGGAACTCCGGCGAGAAAACCTGCAACCGTCCGGCGCTGGTGAGCGGGATGGTGTCGTAGGCGAGCGCGCCCGCGGAGACGTCCTGCACGGCGGCCTGAAGCGCCGGTTTGCCGCCCTGGTCCTCGACGTAGAGCAGCTCCGCGTAGCGGGCCATTCCGTTGGTGATCCAGGTGTCGTTCAGGGTCGCCGGGCTCACCGCCGAGCCCCACCACTGGTGCGCGACGGTGTTTGCGAGCAGGCGCGCGTCGGACTTGTTAGCCATGCGCCCGCCGGCGATGGCCGCGATCTCCGGCGCCCAGGCCGCCGGAACCGTATCGTCGGGCAGCTCGACGATGTTCAGCTTGTTCGACTCGGACAGGCCAAAGGTGCTCGAGTAGAAGGCGAACTCGCGGTTGGCAGTGTCGGCGTAGGCCGCGGCGGAAGCCTGGTGGGCGTCGGTCGTGTAGACCTTGATGTTGGGCGAGCCGGTCTCGGTCACGGGCGGCAGGAACTTGCCGATGAGCAGCGTGCCGGGGAAGCCCGGCTTGGTCCAGGAAAAGTCGAACTCCTGCCCGCCGGGGAGGGCCAGGTTCGCGGCCGTCGGATG
>CAXTTW010000050.1:0-10398 GCA_964247255.1 uncultured Acidobacteriaceae bacterium | reverse complement strand
GGGCGCGGGGGTGCCGCGGCCCATCTGCCAGTCCTGCATCGGGTTTGGTAGCTCGTTGCTCATCTGTCGCTCCTAAAGCCTTTGAAGAATACCCGCCACGAAGTGGCCTCAAGCCGAGCAGGCGGTTCGGTTCTTGACTTACCCGGTTACAGCGCCTCTGGAGGCTGAAGACACGGAGTCTGCGTATTTTCGAAACACCCCGCGCTTATAAAGGAGTTCCGGCGCGCGCCACTCGCGCAGTCTCTGCTCGATAACCGAGTCGCTCAGTTCCGCGCACAGCCGCTTGCCCGGGATGTCGAAGGTGATCCTGTCCCCCTCGCGCAGCGCCGCGATCGGGCCGCCCATGGCCGCTTCGGGCGAGACATGCCCCGCCATCAACCCGCGCGTCGCCCCGGAGAACCGTCCGTCGGTCAGTAGCGCCACTGTCTCGCTCAGCTCCGGAATCCCCGCGATGGCGGCCGTGACCGAAAGCATCTCCTGCATCCCCGGCCCGCCGCGCGGCCCTTCATACCGGATCACCATCACGTCGCCCGGGTGGATCAGCCCGGCCTCGACCGCCCGGAACGCCTCCGGTTCCGACTCGAACACCCGCGCCGGCCCGGTGTGCGTCAGCCGCTTGTGCCCCGCTACCTTGACCACGCATCCCTCCGGCGCGATGTTTCCCCTTAGGATCACGAGCCCGCCGGTTGGCTTGAGCGCCCGCGCGGCCGGGAAGATCACCTGCTGGCCCGGCGCTTCCTCAGCCAGCGCTGCTTCCTCGGCCAGCGTCCGCCCGGTCACGTTCAGCGCACCGCCGTCGATCAGCCCGGCCTCCAGCATGCGCTTTGCGAGCAGCCGGGAGCCGCCCGCCCTCTGGTAGTCGGCCGCCACATACTTGCCGCCCGGCTTCAGGTCGCACAGCAGGGGCGTCCGGTCTGAAATTCGGTCAAAATCGTCTATCTCCAGCTTCAGCCCCAGCTCATGCGCGATTGCCAGGAAGTGCAGCACCGCGTTGGTCGAACCGCCTGAAGCCGCCACGCTCGCAATTGCGTTTTCAAGCGAGGTCTTCGTAATCAAGGAAGACGGCTTCAACCCCGCACGCGCCGCCTCCATCACCAGCCGCCCTGCTTCCCGCGCGGCGTCGAGCTTCGCGGGCAGGAACGCCGGGACGCCCGACAGCCCCAGCGGCGAGATACCCAAAAACTCGCAGGCCATCGCCATCGTATTCGCCGTGAACTGCCCGCCGCAGGCACCCGCGCCGGGGCAGGCGTTCGCTTCCACCGCCTCCAGCCCCGCGTCGTCCAGCCTGCCCGCCGCATGGGACCCGATCGCTTCGAACACATCCTGCACCGTCAGGTCGCGGCCGTCCAGACGCCCCGGCGCGATCGAGCCACCGTACAGCATCAGCCCGGGAATATCGAGCCTGGCCAGCGCCATCACCGTCCCCGGCATGTTCTTGTCGCATCCGGCGATGCACACCAGCCCATCGAATAGGTTCCCGCGCGCGACCAGTTCGACCGAGTCCGCGATCACCTCCCGCGAGATCAAGGACGCTTTCATCCCCTCGGTGCCCATGGTGATGCCGTCCGAGATGGTGACCGTGTTGAACTCCATCGGCGTCCCGCCCGCTGCGCGGATGCCTTGCTTGACCGCTTCGGCGAGCTCGCGCAGGTGATAGTTGCACGGGCCGATCTCGGTCCAGGTGTTGGCGATGCCGATGATGGGCTTGCGCAGGTCGTCGCGAGTGAAGCCGACGGCGCGGAGCATGGCGCGGGCGGCCGCCCGGGACGGGCCTTCGGTGAGGGCCGTGCTGGTGGTCTTCGCCGGGTCAATTTGGTGGAGCTTGCCGTTGCTGCTCATAGTTCTTTTGCCTTTTCGAGTACACGCCACGAAGTGGACGCTTCCCGCGCAGAGAGTCTTACTTTTAAGCGCGCGCCCGCGACCAGACCTCGGCATCATGCCGCGCCTCATACGCCGCCAGCTTCGCGCTGTGCCGCAGCGTTAGCCCGATCTCATCCAACCCGCCCAGCAGGCACTCGCGCCGGAACGGGTCGATCCGGAACGGAACCCGCAGCCCGAACTGGTCCGTGATCTCGTTATTTTCGAGCGACACATTGAGCGAGTAGCCGTCGCGGGCTTTCGCCTGGAGGAGAATGCGCCCGATCTGCTCCTCCGGCAGCGCCACCAGCAAGATCCCGTTCTTGCCCGCGTTGGAGTGAAAGATGTCGGCGAACGAGGGTGCCAGCACGCACCGGAACCCGTACTGCGCCAGCGCCCAGGCGGCGTGCTCGCGCGAGGAGCCGCAGCCGAAATTCTTCCCCGCAACCAGAATCTTCGATCCCCGGTAGGCCGGGTCGTTCAGAACGAAGGACGGCCTCTTCCTCCACTCGAAAAAGAGAAAATCCTCAAACCCGGTCCGCTCCACCCGCTTCAGGAAAGCAGCCGGGATGATCTGGTCCGTATCTACATTCGCCGCATCGAGCGGCGTCACCACGGACCGCAGTGTCGTAAAAGCTTCCATCAGGCGAGTACCTCCGCTTGCTTGTATTCCCAAGTTCGAACGTCCGTGAACCTGCCCATCACCGCCGCTGCCGCCGCCATCGCGGGGCTGACCAGATGCGTCCGCCCCCCGCGCCCCTGCCTCCCTTCAAAGTTCCGGTTCGACGTCGAAGCGCACCGCTCGCCCGGCGCGAGGATATCCGGGTTCATCCCCAGGCACATGGAGCAGCCCGGCTCCCGCCAGTCCCATCCGGCTTCCTTGAAGATGTGATCCAGGCCCTCGCGCTCGGCCTGCCGTTTCACCTGCTGCGAGCCCGGCACGACCATCGCGCGCACATCTTTGTGTACCTGGTAACCCGCCACTACCTTCGCCGCCGCGCGCAAATCTTCAATGCGGGCGTTGGTGCAGGAGCCCAGGAAAACACGGTCGACCGCGATCTCCTCGATCGGCGTACCGGGTGCGAGCCCCATGTACTCGAGCGCCCGCGCCCAGCCCTTGTCGCCGCCCGGGTCCGGCACCGCGCCGGTGACTGGGACGACCATACCCGGGCTCGTCCCCCAGGTCACATACGGCTCCAGCTCGTGCGCCTGGATGACCAGCTCCCGGTCGAACACCGCGCCGGGGTCGGTCGGCAGCTTGCGCCACTCTGCGACCGCTTGCTCCCAGTCCGCTCCTTTCGGCGCGAACCGTCGGCTTTGGAGGTAAGCGAACGTCACCTCATCCGGCGCGATCATCCCCGCCCGCGCCCCGGCCTCGATGCTCATGTTGCATACCGTCATCCGGCCTTCCATCGAGAGCGCGCGAATCGCCGACCCCGCGTACTCGACCGCATACCCCGTCGCCCCATCGGTCCCGATCCGCCCAATGATGCCCAGCACCACGTCCTTCGCCGTGACCCCGTGCGGCAGAGCGCCTTCCACGGAAATCCTGAAAGTCTTCGGCTTGTTCTGCGGCAGCGTTTGCGTGGCCAGCACATGCTCCACCTCGCTCGTCCCGATGCCGAAGGCCAGCGCCCCGAAGGCCCCGTGAGTTGAGGTGTGCGAGTCGCCGCAGACGATCGTCATGCCGGGCTTGGTCGCGCCCAGCTCCGGCCCGATCATGTGCACGATGCCCTGTTCGGCGGCATTCACATCGAAGAACTCGATCCCGAACTCGGCGGTATTGCGCCGCAGCGCCGCGATCTGCTTCGCCGCGATCGGGTCCTTTATGTCGATCCGCTCAGCATCGGTGGGGACGTTGTGGTCTACCGTCGCCAGCGTCCGGTCGGTCCGTGCGACGTTGCGCCCGGCCATCCGCAGCCCGTCAAATGCCTGCGGGGAGGTCACCTCGTGCACCAGGTGCAGGTCGATGTACAGGATCGCCGGCTCTCCCGCGGGCTCGGCGACCAGGTGCTGTTCCCAAACCTTCTCAAAAAGCGTCTTTGCTTGACTCATACAACCTCTAAATCCGCCTACTGCCCCTTCAGTGAAACGGCGAGGCGGCTTGCGTTCCCTTTGTGACCTGTTTCCCTCATCAACCTCAAAGAAGAGTCATCCTGGGCAAAGCGAAGGATCCGCTTTTGCTCGGGATGCGACAGAACCCCTCACAAGCTCGCCCCCGCGATCCGCACCTGGTCGAACTCCCCCCTCAACTGCCCGATCACCGCATCGTTCACCATCGCTCCCATCTCCTGCGTCGTCACCGCTTCCTCGCCGCCGTGCGCGGGAGAACGAAGGAGGTCCCTTGTTCTTGCCCCATCGTCCAGCACGGCTTTAACTGCCTCTTCAACAGCCGAAGCCTCGCGCTCCAACCCGGCCGAGTGCCGCAGCAGCATCGCCGCCGTCAGAATCGCCCCAATCGGGTTCGCCACGCCCTTGCCCGCGATGTCCGGGGCCGACCCGTGTACCGGCTCGTACAGGTCCACGGCACCGCCGATCGTCGCCGAAGGCAGCACCCCCAGCGACCCGGCGATTACCCCCGCCTCATCCGACAGGATGTCCCCGAACAGGTTTTCGGTCAGGATTACGTCGAACCGCCGGGGATTGTTCATCAGGTGCATCGCGCAGGCATCCACGTACTCGTGTTCGACGGTCACGCCGGGGTACTCCGCCGCGAGCTCGTTCACCGTCGCCCGCCACAACTGCGAGGTTTCGAGCACATTCGCCTTGTCCACCGAGCACAGTTTGCCGCGCCGCTCGCCGGCCAGCCGGAAAGCCACCCGCGCTACCCGCTCCACCTCGCCTCGCGTGTACCGCATCGTGTTCCAGGCCTCGTTCTTCTCCCGGTCCCACGCCCGCGGCTGCCCAAAGTACAAGCCGCCCAGCAACTCGCGGACGAAAAGAATATCCACGCCCTCGATCACCTCGGCCCGCAGCGGCGAGTTCTCCGCCAAAGCCGGGTAGGCGAACGCGGGCCGCAGGTTGGCGAACCCGCCCAGAGCCGCCCGGATCCCCAGCAGCCCCGCTTCCGGCCGCTCGCTCGGGGGCAGGGCATTGAACTTGTTGTCCCCTACCGCGCCCAGCAGCACCGCATCCGCCGCGAGCGCTTTCTCCCGGGTCGCCACCGGCAGAGGCGACCCCGTCGCCTCGATCGCAGCCCCGCCGATTAGCCCCTTCTCGAAGTGAAAACGATGCTCCCCATGCGCCGCCACCGACCGCAGCACGTGGAGCGCCTCCTCCGTCACCTCCGGCCCGATCCCATCGCCTGCCAGTACCAAGATCTTCAGTTCCATCAAGGAAATCCTCTTCTTACCTACCGTATGCGCCGCCCAGAGCAGATGTCATCCCTGAGCGCGGCGAAGGACCTGTTTTCCTTTACCCTGCAAGCAGCCGAAACCGCCTGCGCGGCTCGCGATCGCTTCGTGATGAGGGTTCCCACAAGCTAAGCCTCGACCTCCACCTTGCTCGCCAGGTTCAGCAAATCCTGGTCGTACACGTTCTTTTTCCGGTCTGCCAGCTCGGTAAACCCCGCATACACCCGGTCCAGTTCAGCCGCTTCCAGCGTGACGCCCAGGTCGAGCAGCCGCGAGCGCAGTGCCGCACGCCCGGAGTGCTTGCCCAGCACCAATTTGTTCTGCGGCTGCCCCACGGAGGCCGGCGTCATGATCTCGTAGGTCAAGGGATTGGCGAGCATGCCATGCTGATGGATTCCCGCCTCGTGCGCGAATGCGTTCTCGCCCACGATCGCCTTATTCGGCGCGGGCTTAAAGCTGATCGTCTCTCCCAGGAGGACGCTCGTCGCATACAGCTTCTCCAGGTGGAGACCCGCGGACACCCCGTACCGGTCCGCCCGCACCTTCAAAGCCGCCGCGATCTCTTCGAGAGCCGCATTGCCCGCCCGTTCCCCAATACCGTTGATGGTGCACTCTACCTGCCGTGCCCCGCCCTCGATCCCCGCCAGCGTATTCGCGACCGCCAGCCCCAGGTCGTCATGGCAGTGCGTCGAGTAGACGATGCCGTCGGCCGGTACGCGCGCCCGCACGGCCTCGTACATCGCCTTGTACTCCGAAGGGGTCGCGTACCCCGTTGTATCCGGCAGGTTGATCGTCGTCGCCCCCGCCTCCACCGCCGCCCGGGTCATCGCGCACAGGTAGTCGATATCGGTGCGGGTGGCGTCCTCGGCCGAGAACTCGACATCGTCCACGTAGCTCCGGGCCAGGCGCACCATCTCGCCCACCTGCGCGAGCGCCTGCTCGCGAGTCATCTTCAATTTCCATTCCAAGTGAATGTCGGAGCTGGCCAGAAATGTGTGGATGCGCGCCTTCGCGGCCCCTTCAATGGAAGCCGCCGCCCGCTCGATGTCGCCCCGCCGGGCCCGCGCCAGCGTCGCGATCACGGGCTCGCGAACCTCCCGCGCTACGCGCCGGATCGCCTGAAAGTCCCCTTCCGACGAGATCGCGAAGCCCGCCTCCAGGATGTCCACCCCGAGTGCTTCGAGCGCGTGCGCCATCCGGAGCTTTTCCGCCTCGGTCATCGAGCATCCGGGAGACTGTTCCCCGTCCCGCAGCGTCGTGTCAAAGAAGACGATCTTGCCCTGCATGCCTCACCTCGGTGCTGGAAGTCCCAAGTCTGTCACGAAGACTACCCATAAAGCTAATCGGAAAAAATGGCTCGGTCGATAAGCTTAGCTTATGTATGCTGGAACAAGTTTCAGGTCAAGCCGAGAGTTGTATGGACATTGCCCAACTCGAAACCTTTCTCGCCATCGTCGAGGAGCGCGGCTTTTCCCGGGCTGCCCTGCGCCTGCACCGCACCCAACCTGCCGTGTCGCAAACTATTCGGCGGCTCGAAGACGATCTCGGCGAGCGCTTGTTCGAGCGCGGCTCCCGCGAGGGCGCACTGACCCCCGCCGGGGAGGTGCTGCGCGGATACGCCGAGCGGCTGCTGCGTCTGCGCGCCGAGGCCCGCGCCGCGGTCGAGCAATTGCGCTCGCTGGCCCGGGGCCACCTCACCGTCGCGGCCAACGAGTACACCTCGCACTTCCTTCTGCCGGTACTGGCCGAGTACCGGCAAAGCCATCCGCACCTGCAGGTCACGGTACAGCGCTCGCTCGCTTCGCGCATCCCGGAGCAGGTTCTGGACCGCGAGGTCGAGCTCGGCATCCTGACCTTTCAGCCGGAGCAGGAAGCGCTCGAAACCCGCGCCGTGTATCAGGACGAAGTGGTCTTGGTGGCCGCGCCGGGACATCCCCTGTCCGGGACGGGCGCGGTCTCCATTGAGGAGCTGGGCTCGCTCAACTTCATCGGCCATGCCGTGCCCTCGCCTCTGCGCCGGGAAATCACGGAGCTGTTCGCGCGCAGGCGCACGCCGCTTCACATGGGGGTGCAGTTGCCGTCGCTCGAGGCCATCAAGCGCTTCGTCGCGGCCGGGGCAGGCGTGGCGATTCTGCCGGCGCTCGCGGTCGCGCACGAGCTGGAAAGGGGGGAGCTGGTCCGCCTCGCCGTGCCGGAGTTGATCGCGACACGCCGTTTATGGGTGGTGTGCCGCAGGTACGGGGAGTTTTCGCACGCCGCCGGAGCATTCCTCCGAACGCTGGCCCGCCTGGCCCGCAGCCGGGGGCTGCCCTACACGTACGCGCCCGAGAGCGAAGGCGGCACGGCCGGCTGACCTGTGCTGGTCTGCGGCTTGACGCTTTCGCGCGCCGTCGCGTGCGTCAGCAGGAAGTACAAGCCGCAAAACAAGAGGATCGCGCCCAGCCAGAGGGCCAGGAAGCGGGAAACACGCGCCGTGCTGAAGGGTGGGCTGGCCATGAGCTCTCCGATAGGTCAAAAGTTTGGATGCAAGCGGGCCGCCTCGGGCAAATGTACAATTGTCCTGACCGGGCAACTCGCCGCCAGACTCGTGTACCCGGAACCTGGAACCCGCCCCGCGAAGGGGCATGCCCGCACGAGCCATCCAGCAGCCGCCGGCGGGCCTGAGGCGACTACACCGCATGAAGAAACTGCTTTTTTCGCTCGCCTGCCTCGTCATGGCAGCCGGCCCGGCCCTCGCGCAGGAAAGCCGCCAGGATGCCAGCGTCAGCTATTCCGCCCTGTTTTCGCCGGAAGTCGTCGGTAACGGCATTCGTCAGACCGGCACAGTCGCTCAACTGGGCGTGCTCGGCAGCTACCGCTACCTGCTCACCCCGCGCGGAGCGGTCGAGGCAAATTATGGCTACAACCGCTACATCAACAAGTACAACTCGAACCTGGGCGTCAACTACCGTGAGCACACCCAGTTCCAGGAATTTTCCGCCGAGTATGTCTACTCCGCTTTCGCTTATCGCAACTTCTTTCCCTTCATCGAGGGCGGCGTGGGCGCGTACTTTTTCGGGGCCATCAACGACAGCAAGAGCAACTACTTTCCGGGCAAAAGCGTGACCGCGATCGGCGTGCCCTTCGGCGGCGGCGTTGCCTACGAGATCAACCCCTCCTTCGACATTCGCGTGCAGTACCGGGGCATCGTCGTCAAGGCACCCTCGCTGAATCCGACCGGCAACGTGACCAACACCAACCGGTACGAGATCATCACCAACCCCGTCGTGGGCATCGCGTACCACTTTTAGGCCAGTCGCTGCGTCTAGGCAGCAGGCTCTGCCGCCCAGAGCTTCGGCTTTGCCGGCAGCGACGAGTGCAATAGTTGTCTGTGCCCCGCAAACCTAAAGAGCGCGGCTTTGCCGAAGCTTCCATGACGCTGCTCGCCAAGCGCTCCGGCGCGAGCATCAGGTCATCTACCACCCCTTCACCGGCAAGGACACCTTCTCCTTTCTCGGCGCGCGCTCCCCATCACGAGGGCGATCTCATCCGCCCTGCGGTTGACGGCATAGTGCGCACTCTCCGCGCCGCCCGCGATGCCGGGTCCGCCGCATGGTTCTTACTTCTTCAGTCGCCCTTCACTACCGCAATTCTCCGAGCGCGGCGCCTTTCCTGAAGAGGTCGCGACCCCCGTCCCGCATGAGTGCCCGCCTATCGCGTCTCCACCCGCGAGCTCGCCTACCGGCTCATGCGCTTCACCGCGCTTCTGATCCCCGATGGCAAGCTGATCCTCCCAGAACTCGGCAGGCACAAGCACGCCACCTCGGCCGGCAGGCGCGCTCCCCCGAAGATACCCTCGCCGCCACCGCCGGAAGCCTCCTCCGCCTCGCCTCCTGAAAGGCGGTCGCCCGGCCTCCTGAACCCGAATGGGCGCTCTTTCGTGCTTCTGCTCTAGCATGGAAAGGGAAGCCCCGAAGGACACACATGGCCCCCGTCTCCGAGCAGCCCCGCCGACACGCCTCCACCGGCCCCGCCCTCCCGCAGCCGCCGGAGCCGGCCCACGCCGAGCGGGTCCGCACGCTGGTTTCCCTGGCCTCGGCCGCCACGCTGTCCACCCTGTCCCGCAAGCACCCGGGCTTTCCGTTTGGCTCGCTGATGCCGTACGCGCTCGACGGGCTGGGCCGCCCCTTGTTCCTCATCAGCGCCATGGCGATGCACACGCAGAATCTCCGGGCCGATCCACGGGCCAGCTTATTCGTCGCGCAGGCCGCGGCGGGCGGGGGCGGGGGGGGCGCGGCGCGGGCCCCCCAGCGCGGCGGAGCGCGGCGCGTGCCGGGGCCCGAGCTGGCCGAAGCCCGCGAAATCTACCTGGCCAGGCACCCGAACAGCCGGTACTGGGTCGAGTTTGCCGATTTCGCCTTCTTTCGCCTCCAGCCGTTGGACGTGTACTACGTCGGCGGTTTCGGGGTCATGGGTTGGGTCGAGGCCGAGGCATACGCGGAAGCCGCCCCCGACCCGCTCGCCCCGTCCGCCGCGCGCATTCTGGAGCACATGAACGCCGACCACGTCGACTCCATGCTCCTGCTCGCGCGCGTTCACGCCGGGATCGAGGCGTCCGGGGCCGCGATGACCTCCGTCGACCGGCTCGGGTTTTGGCTGCGCCTTAGCACCGCTGAGGGCATGAAAGGCGCGCGCATCAACTTTCCCGCCGAAGCGGCCGACTCGGGAGCGGTACGCGCGGCGCTGGTCGGCATGGTGGAGCAAGCCGGGGCGTAACGAAGGTACTCTGGTGTTTTTGCGAAACTTCGCTATCCTCGACGTGTTTGCACCGTCGTACCGGGAGTCGGAGGAGCACCTTTCTCGCCCCGCGCACGACAACTGCTTAAAACAAACACAGGAATCGCGAGCCCTCCTTATGACCCTTCGTCCCGTTCTCGCCCTTGCTCTCGCTGCTTCGTCCCTGTCGCCCGCCGTGCACGCGCAAACCCGCACGCCTACCGATCTCCAGCTGTTGGCCCGTGTGCAGTCCGTCCTCCGGCACGAGCCCGCCTTTGCCGGCATGACCATCACGCCCTCGGTGTCGCACGCGATCGTGAGCCTCAATGGGGAGGTCGACTCCCAAGCCGCCCGGGTGCTCGCCTCGAACGAGGCCGGCTCGGTCGCGGGCGTCAAAACCGTGCTTAACAATCTGACCCTGGCGACAGCCGCC
>CAXTTW010000049.1:0-10504 GCA_964247255.1 uncultured Acidobacteriaceae bacterium | reverse complement strand
CCACTCCGGCGCGTTCGCCGGCACCACCGCCAGCTCGCAGCGCCCCAGCGTAAACGGCTCGAAGCCGACACCCTCCACATGGAGCGTTCCGGCGGCGACAAACAACAGCTGCGGCCCGCTCCTCTCCCGGGCCGCCGCGCTTAGGCCGGCCGCGTCGCCCTCCCATCGCTCCACGCAAAAGTACTGCTCGTCCACGAGCGTCGCTTCCCCGCGCGTGCCAGGCCTTCGCTCCACTTTGCCCGCGCCGGTTTCAACGCGCATGGCTTCGAGCGAGGCATCCACGTGCAGCTCGCGCGGGCGCCCGTAGTCGTACAAGCGGTAGGTGGTGTCGGAGGTTTGCTGGGTTTCGAGAATGACGGAGCCGGGCCAGATCGCGTGCACGGTGCCCGCGTCGACGTACACCATGTCGCCGGTGTGCAGCGGCAGCCAGCCGAGCAGGTCTTCGAGTTTGTGCTCCGCGATCGCCTCGCGGACCGCCTCGGGCGTGGTGCCGGGCTGGAGTCCCAGCGCGACCTTGGCGTCCGGCTTTGCGTCGAGCGCGTACCAGCACTCGGTCTTACCGCGCGGCTCGCCCTTCTGCTGGGCCAGCGCGTCGTCCGGGTGTACCTGCACGCTCAATTTTTCGCGCGGAAACAGCACCTTGATCAGCAGCGGATACTCCCCCTCCGAGGCGAAAAGCGGACCTAGAATGGCGGCGGCGTTTTCCCGGACGGCTTCGGCGAAGTTACGCCCCGCGAGCGGGCCCGTGGCCACGGAGCACCTGGCCCCGGTAAGCCAAACCTCCCCGACCGGCTCCGAGCCCGGAGGCGTTTGGAAGTCGAACCAGGGACGGAGGTCGTCGAAACCCCAGATGCGCGTCTGGAAGTAAGGCGCGAGCTTGAAAGGGGGGAGCGCGTGCGTCATGGCTCCCAGTATGCCCGAATCCGGGACGAAACAGGTCAACTCCGGCGATAAGGAGAGCACGGCGGTAACCAGGAGCGGGAACCCAGCGGCCCGCGCACCCGAGGAAAGCGCTTGGAGCGGTTCCGGTTTTCGTGTTTAGATGAGGCTTCCTCAAGCTCCGGGCGCGGCGGCGCGCCCTTTCATCCCGGCGTTGAACGGACACACACACGGAGGCGGCTCGATGCGACGGCATGCGTGGTTACCCCTGGCTCTTCTCGCGAGTACACAGTTCTGCATCCCGAACGGGATGAGCCAGATCAGCTCCACCTCCCTACGCGGAACGGTCACGGATGCTACGGGCGCGCTGGTCCCCGGCGCGAAAGTCAGGCTGCACAATCCCGCGACCGGCACCGACGCGGCTCAGACCACGGACTCCGCGGGACGGTACAGTTTCGCGCAGCTCGCGCCGGGCGCGTACCTGGTCCATGTCGAGGCGGAGGGCTTTGCCCCGTCCGACCGCAAGGCTGAACTGCTGGTCTCCGAGCCCGCGACGATCGACGTGGCCTTGGGGGTCACGGCGTCCGAGGAAAACGTGAGCGTCAGCGCGGAAGCCCAGACGGTGAACGCGACCGATGCGAGCCTGGGCAGCGCTTTCAACAATCAGTTCATCCAGGCGGTCCCGACCGAAGGCCGCAACGTTCCGGACCTCTTGAGCGTGCAGCCGGGCGTGCTTTACCTGGGCAGCAACGTCAACCAGAACACCGACTCGCGGTCCGGCACGGTGGCCGGGGCGCGGTCCGACCAGGGCAACGTGACGCTGGACGGCATCGACGACAACGACCAACTGAACGGCTACGCTTTTACGGGGGTGCTTCGGTCCACGCAGGACTCGACCGAGGAGTTCCGCGTGACAACCACGAACAGCACGGCGGACCAGGGCCGCAGCTCCGGGGCGCAGGTGTCGCTGGTCACCAAGTCCGGCACCAACAGCTTTCACGGTGCCCTTTACGAGTACTACCGGCCCCCTTTCGCGGCGGCCAACGATTGGTTCTACAAGCAAGCCGAGATCCAGAACGGCCAGCCGAACATCGCGAGCAAACTGCTGCGCAACACCTTCGGCGGATCGATCGGCGGGCCGGTCAGGAAGGATAGGCTGTTTTTCTTCTTCAACTACGAGGGCCAGCGTACCGCGGAAAACCTGGTGACGACACGTACGGTTCCCTCGGCGGCTTACAAGGCAGGCTTGTTGACCTATCAGGACGCGAACGGCGGCTTGACCCAGCTCGCGCCCGGGCAGCTTTCGCAGCTGGACGCGGCGTGCAGCGCCAACGGGGTTTGCCCGTGGGGGCCGGGCGCGGACCCCAACGTGCTGAGTTACTGGAGCCAGTACCCGGTGAACACCAGCTTCAACACGGGCGATGGCTACAATACCGGGGCATATACCTTTTCCTCGCCCGCGCCGGCATCGCTGAACACGTCCATCCTCAAGGTCGATTACATCGCCAACGACCGGAGCCGGTTTTTCGTGCGCGGCAACTTACAAAAGGACGTCACCGAAGGCGCGGAACAGTTCCCTGGGCAGCCCGCGTCTTACAGCATTGAGAACAACACAAAGGGGTTGGCGGGCGGCTATACCTGGACGCCGAACGCGACCATTGTCAACGACCTTAGATACGGATACATTCGGCAGGGCTACGGCGACCGGGGCATCGGGCAGGGGAACTATGTGGATTTCCGTTTCGTGGACCAATTCAACGCGGAAACCCGGACCACGATCGTCGACGTCCCGGTGCATAACATCGTCGACAACCTGAGCTGGAGCCGGGGCAGCCACTCAATCCAGCTGGGCGGTAATTGGCGCGGCATCACCAACAACCGGGCCACGGACGCGCTGTCGTACTCTGCGGCCAACTCGAACCCATACTGGCTCAACAACGTGCCGGACCCGGCGACGATCGGCGCAGCCGGCTATCAGCAAGGCTTCGCCAATTCCTTCCAGATCGCCTACGCCAACTTGGTCGGCACCGTGCCGCAGCTGAATAGTGTGTATAACTATGCGG
The DNA here is from genome assembly GCA_964247255.1 of uncultured Acidobacteriaceae bacterium. GTDB lineage: Bacteria > Acidobacteriota > Terriglobia > Terriglobales > Acidobacteriaceae > EB88. Next base: position 7,562 of record CAXTTW010000049.1, on the reverse strand, counting down.
TCAATGCCGGGGGGACCACGGGCGGGCTGCTCGGGCAGGGTGCGTATCTCAGTCGGTCGTTCCGCGCGAACGAGTTCGAGTGGTATCTAGCCGACACCTGGCGGGCTACGCCGAAACTTACCCTGACTTACGGCATCCGGCACACGATCCTGCAAACGCCGTATGAGACGCACGGTCAGCAGGTCGCGCCCACCATCGACACCGACACCTGGTATAAGCAGCGCGAAGCTTCCGCCCTGAACGGGCAGGTGTACGAACCGCTCCTCCAGTTCGTGCCCAACGGCAAGGCCAATGGGCGGCCCGGCTACTGGCCGAAGCAGAAGCTCAACTTCGCGCCGCGGTTCTCGGTCGCCTATGCGCCCGACGGCCGGACCAGCGTGCGCGCGGGTTTCGGGCTGTACTTCGACCATTACGGGCAAGGGGTCGTCAATACCTTCGACCAGCTCGGCTCGTTCGGGCTCACCAATGCATTCGTCAACCCCGGCGCGACCTACAGCACCGAGAACGCGCCGCGCTTTACCGGCAAGCACAGTCTTCCGGCGATCAACACCGGGCCTTCGCCGGGCAACCCGATCACCTTTCCGTACGCGACTTCGCCCGGCGGCTTCCTCATCACCCAAGGCATCGACAATAAGCTCAAGACGCCCTACTCCGAAGTCTTTGACGCGTCCGTCCAGCATCAGTTCCAAGGCGGCATCACGGTCGAGGCCGACTACATCGGGCGGCTGGGGCGGCATCTGCTCCAGCAGCTGGACCTGACCCAGCCCGTCGACCTGGTCGACACGCAAGGAGGCGGCGACTACTTCGGCGCGGCCTCGGCGCTTTCGCGGCTGGTGGACGCGAATGGCGGCAACCCCAACGCGACGGTCGACCCGATCCCCTATTTCGAGCACGTCTTTCCCTACATGGCCGCCTACGGCAGCAGCGCGACCCAGGCGATCTACAGCCTGGAGTGGGCGCCCTACCGCTACACCTACGGCGAAACCACCTCGCTCGCGGACCTCGATTTCTACTGCGCGTCCTACTACACGGGCTGCCCTGCCTCGCCGCGGTTCTTTCAGCCGCAGTTTTCCTCGCTCAACGCAGTGGCAAGCATCGGCCTCAGCTCCTACAACGCGCTGCAACTGGTCGTCCGCCACCCCAGCGCCCACGGTTTGCAATACGACTTCAACTACACCTATTCAAAGGCGATCGATTACGGGTCGGACGCGGAGCGCAGCTCACCTTTGCAAGGCGCGACCTCGGGGACCTTCTCGACTATCGAGAACACCTGGAACCCTTCGCTCAATCGCGCGGTTTCAGATTTCGACACGCGCCACCTGCTTTCCTTCGACTGGGTGTATCTCCTGCCGTTCGGGCGGGGCCGGCAGTTCGGCGGCGCGGGCGGACGGCTCACGGACGCGTTGCTGGGCGGCTGGCAGGTCGCCGGGTTGGGCCGCTGGTCGAGCGGCTTGCCCTTTTCCGTCAACGAGCCTGGCTATACCACGGACTGGGAGTTCGCCGGCTTCGGCGTCGTGCAGCAAAAGTCACTGGTCCGCAAGCACCTGGACGCGAATGGGACGCCGCAGGTGTTCGCGAACCCCGGCGCGATCAACGGCTCGGTCCGGAGCCTGTCCGCGCCTATTCGCCTGCCCTACCCAGGCGAGGCGGGCAGCCGCAACGTCTTCCGCGGTGACGGGTTTTTCGAAACGGACGGCAGCGTCTCGAAGAGTTGGGCGCTCCTGCGCGAAACGCGCCTTCGGGCCTCCTATGAGGCCTTCAACTTCACCAATTCCGTGCGGTTCGACACCAACCCGAACACCTCGCTCGGCACCCAGCTCACCTCGGGCTCGCTGGGCAAGTACAGCGCGGTCCTCACGCGGCCCAGGGTGCAGCAGTTCTCGCTGCGGGTGGATTTCTAGAGGAAAGGACTACTTATTGCGGTCGCGCCCGAGTATCTCGATAGCCTTGTCATGCCGGCCGTACAGCTCGAAGAACCGGCGCAGGTCGGCTTTGATCGTCAGCAGACGCTTGTCCATGTCGGAGCGCAGGTCTTTAATCGTTGCATCCGTCCGATCCATGCGGGCTTCGAGCCTAGCAAAGTTGATCAGCGCAACGACGAGCGTGGTCAGCGCGGTCAGGGCCGGCATGCCGAGTGCGAGATAGAGTTGCGCGTTCGTCATGAGGCGAGCATAGCACCGGGTAAGCCATTTCCCACGGATGCGTTACGGGCGAAAGTGTCGACGTGGGGCAAGTCGTTAGCATGGGGCAATGGCGAAGTATCTTGTGACGGGTTGTGCGGGGTTTATCGGGTCGTGGATCGCGGAAGCGCTCATCGGGCACGGAGACTCAGTACGCGGGCTCGACAACTTCGAAACGGGCCGGCGCGCGAACCTGCCTTCGGGTCTGGATTTTCGCGAAGTCGACCTGCGCGACGCGGCGGCCGTCGCAGAGGCGTGCCGGGGCGTGGAGGTCATCTTTCACCAAGCGGCGCTGCCCTCCGTGCCCAGATCCATCAAGGACCCGCGCACCTCGCACACGGCCAACATCGACGGCACCTTCAACCTGCTCGAAGGGGCGCGCGCCGCGGGGGTGCGGCGCGTGGTGTACGCGGCTTCCTCGTCGGCCTACGGCAACCAGCCGGGCTTTCCCCGGGTGGAAACAATGGTGCCGCAGCCGATCGCGCCCTACCCGGTCCAGAAGCTCGCCGGCGAGCTGTACATGCGGTCGTACTGGCAGGTATACGGGCTCGAAACGGTGGCGCTGCGCTATTTCAACATCTTCGGACCCCGGCAGGCGCCGGACTCGCCCTACTCCGGGGTCATGGCGAAGTGGATCCTGGGCATGCTGCACGGGGCCGCGCCGGTGGTCTTCGGCGACGGGGAGCAGGGGCGCGATTTCACCTTCGTGGCCAACGCGGTCCGGGCAAACCTGCTCGCCGCGGAAGCGCCGCCGGAGTGGGTGGCGGGGCGGGTGTTCAACGTGGCATGCGGGGAGCGCCACACGCTGAACGAGACTTTTGGGATTCTGAGAGGGCTGCTGGGGTACGAGGGGAAGCTGGAGCACGGGCCGGAGCGAACCGGCGACATACGCGACTCGCTGGCCGGCATCGGCGCGGCACGGGAGGCGTTCGGCTATGCGCCCACGGTGGGCTTCGAGGAAGGGCTGCGCCGGACGGTGGCCTGGTACCGGGAGAACTACGCCGGGATGGCCTGACCGCGCCGGAGGGCGCAGGCCGCGCCGGGGCACCCGACGGGGCGGATCACGAGCCTGGCGGAAAGCACGATCAACGCGGTCCAGAGCAGGTCGGCCCCCAGCAGGTGGGTGACCTGTAACCAGGTGGGGGCAAGCAGCAGCACGTCGGCCGCGCCGAGCAGGATCTGGAACGCGAGCAGACCCGCGGTCAACGCGGCCAGGCGGTGGTTTTCGCCGCGCCACGCGGTCGCGACGACGTACAGCACCCACAAACCGGCAACCGCCGAGAGCGTGGGGTGAACCCAGCGAACGTGGAGCAGCCAGTTTGCCGCAGGGTTGAAGTCCTGCGCGAACGCTTCAGCGAGCGAGTGCGCCGGGTAGAGCGTGTCGCCGAGCGCGGCGAGCGAGCCGGAAACCCCGACCGCAAGCGTCGCGAGAAGACCGGCGGCGGCGAACACCGGCCGGTGCAGCGTGACGCCGCCGCGCATGCGTCCAACGTTCCGGCCCAGGAAGTGCGCCATCAACGCGAGGGTCGCGAGTAGGACCAGCGTGTTGGTCAAGTGTAACGAAAGCCAGAACGCGCGCATGGGCGACTGGTCGGTCCCGGTGTGGTGCAGGACGACGAGCAGCGCCCCAAGCAGACCCTCGTTGAAGGTAAGGAAAACGGAGAGCCCGGCGAACACACGCGCCATGTGCCTGCGCGGGGTGCGGGCCCAGGTCCAGGCGGTGAGCACCAGCAGCGCGAAGACCCCGACCCCGACCGAGGCCCGGTGGGCAAATTCAATGACATTGGCCAGCGTTTGCCAGTGCTGGACCACGACTCCGTTGCACAGCGGCCAGTGGTCGCCGCAGCCGTTGCCGGACCCCGTGGACCGAACGACCGCGCCCCATAACACAACCAGGACGTTGTAGCCCAGCACGCTCCACGCGAACCGCCGCAGAGCAGGCCCCGGCGCGGAGGCAGTGAGGCCGCCTTGAGGGATGGTGGATGCCGCGGGTTGGAGAACGCCGGTCGCCATGACTGATGTACTCCCTTGATTCTACCGCCAGGCGCAATCCTTGCCCCGGCGCTATCATCGGTATGGAGGATTATGAAAACACTTCGCATCGCTTCTTCTTTCGCTTCCGTCCTGCTGGCGTCCACCTTAGCGATGCCCGTCGTACTCCACGCGCAGACCGCCGGCCAAGATGCGCAGGCAGCAGGAACCGACACCAAGAATGCCGCGAAGGATGCCGGCAGCGCGACCTCCAAGACGACCAAAAAGGGCTACCGCAAAACCAAGCACGCCACCAAGAAAGCGGCCGCGAGCACTAAGAGCGGGACCTCCAAGGCCTACGATAAGACCAAGGAAGGCGGCACGGTCGCGGTCGACAAGACCAAGGAAGTTTCCGTGAAAGGCTTTGACAAATCTAAGGAAGGCGTGCAGAAGGTGTTCAATCCTTCCGCCGCGAAGAAGAGCAAGGTCACCGATAAAGCGCGTGAAACCCATATGCAGGCCAAGGACGATCTAGGCCAGGACAAGCAAAAGGTGCAGGACGCGAAACCTCAGTGAACCTTGATTCATCCCGCAAGAAAAGGGCATCCCAAGCGGGGTGCCTTTTTCGTTTAACTTCGGCATTTACGACGCCAAACGCAAGGGTCACTCACAACCCAGAAGCCCGGCCTTTGCGGACCGGGCTTACCAGGGATTGCTTGTTAACTCTTAGTTTGTAGCTCTTGACTCCTACTAGGTCGTCCGCACATTCCCGGTCAGCCCGTTCGGGAAAAAGCCGCCCGACGACACACCGGTCTTGCCCGGAGCGTTATAGAGGATCTGGAGAACCTCGGAGGCGTTCCGCGCAGTGTTCAGCCCGGTGATGGGGCTGGTGTTGAAGATCAGCGTCCCATCGAGCGCGGGCGCGCGATCGAACTTGTCCACCGCCGGCGAGCTGACACCCTTGCGGATGCAGAACTGCCGCAGGGAAGCCTCGTGCTCGCCTTCGGCCACGTGGATCAGCGCGGCCAGAGTCACCGCCTGAGGCTGGAGCGCGAGGAAAGCAACACCGCCCTCGTAGGCGCTGGTGCCTACTGTTTCGAACTGCCGGGAAAGCGCCAGAAAGCTTGCGTCGTCGGTTGGGAAACCCAGCGCCGCCAGGTTCAGCGCCGGGATGGAAACCGGGGTGATGCCCGCGGCCTGCAGACCGGCGCGGATTAGGCGAACATGGGCCTGCTCATCCAGGTAGAGCTGGTTGGCCAGCGCCGCGACAAGCGGGTCCGAGAAGGTGACCTTCTTGCCGCCGGTGACGGTGCCGGGGTTGGAGCCGAGATCGGCCGCGTCCAGGCCGTGGCCGGTCACGACGTAGGAGTAGAACGTCGCTTCGAAATACTCCAGGTTGAGCGCGAACTGGAAAACGTCCACGATGGATGGGTCGGGACCGGTAGACGGATCGACGCCGATGATGCCGCCGCAGCCCGCCAGACCGGCGGTGCCGACGGCGAGGCCGGAGGCCTTGAGAAAGTTGCGGCGGGTGGCGGACGCGGCGAGGATGCCGGGCTTTGGCGTGGTTTCAGATTGGGTCAACATGGTGGCGATGTCTCCGTGGTGGCTCGGGTTCCGTTGTGCCTGTGACTCGCTTGACGCGGGCCGGCTTCAGTGGCTGGCAGCGGGCTAGGTCGAGTGGATCGCGCCGTTGACGCCCTGCGGAAAGAAGCCGCCCTTGGTGATGCCGGCCGGCGGGATCGGCGAGGTCGTCGGCTTGGTGACGCCGTACACGATGCCGAGCACCTGCTGCGGTGTGCGGATAGGACCCAGTGCGGGAGCCTTGGTCGGGTCCGTCGTCAATGGGTTGGTGGTCGGGGTCAGGGTGAAGAACTGGTTCGGCGAGGATGGCGGAAAATCCAGCGTGTCGATCTTGGGCGAGGTAACGCCCTGGAAGTTGCACAGAGCATTCAGGCTGCCGAGGTGCTGCGACTCCGCGCCGAGGATCTGCGACGCGCCGGTAAGCACGAACGGGTTGCCGACGAGCAGGGCCGCGCCGCCCGCGTAGGCGCTGGTGCCCACCGTGGTGAATTGCCGGGTGACGGCCAGCAGCTGGGCCTGCGTGGTGATGGACATGGTGCCGCCTGCCGTGTAATCGATGGCCGGCTGGTTGATAGGGGTGCCGCCAAGCTGGAAGATCACCGCGCGCAGCAGGGTGACGTGCTTGGTCTCATCCGAAACCAGGTTCTCGAAGGTCGCGAGCGTGACGGGGTCGAGGTTGAGCTTGCCGGGCAGGCCCGTGACGGGCGCGCCCGCGCCCAGCCCGGCGGACAGCGGAGCCGCGCCGGTGACATTGATGTACAGGTTGGCTTCGAGGTACTCGAGGTTCAGGGCGAAGTTGAGCACCTGCACAATGACGTCGTTGCCGGGGGCCGTGTTCTGGGCCTGGGCCTTGGGTGCGGTACCGGCGAGCAGGCCCGCGCCGGCGGTGGCTGCTGCAAAGGCGCTCAGGGCCGAGAAGAAGGAGCGGCGTGAGGGGGCGTGGACGACCTGGTCGAGCTCAAGGACGGCGCGATCCGTGGCGAGCTGGGACTCGGTGACTTTTTCAGAAGGGCAGAGCGGGGACTGGAAGAGCTTTTGTGGCACGGGTGGAGCCTCCTGGGAGCTTGATGCCGGGTTGTCGGGCGGAACGGGAGCGCCGCGGGTAGCGCGGCAACTGCGAGTTCATCAGCTGAGATGGAGACTTTGTGTGACGCAGGCGTCAAAATTGAGAAGTTTCTGGGGGTGCGTTGATTGCATGAAGTGGCCCGAAATCGGGCAATCCAGAAAAGGGATCCGAGCGTTCAAGGCGCACGAAGATCCCGGCAAGGCGGAAACTACTGGAGCCCGCTGGTGCGGTGGCCCGGAAGCTTTTGCACGAGCGAGTGCTTGACCGAGTACCCGAAATAAATGAGCAGACCGATGACCAGCCACACGCCCACAACCTCCCAGGTGATCAAGGGAAGGTTATACATCAGGTAGAACGCGCTCAGGATTCCGAGAATCGGAACCAGGGGAACCCAGGGCGTCCGAAAGGGCCGCGGGAGGTCGGGCTGACGCCGGCGCAGGATCCAGACCCCGGCCGAGACGATGGCGAAGGCAAGCAGGGTGCCCATGTTGACGAGGTCGGAAAGCCGATCGATGGGCAGGAACGCCGGGAGGAAGGCCACGATGGCACCGATAACCAGGGTGGAGATCCAGGGAGTGCGGAGGCGGGGGTGGATGACGGACGCCCAGGCTGGGAGCAGGCCATCCCGAGACATGGAGAAGAAAACGCGGGTTTGGCCGAGGAGCATGACGAGCATGACCGAGGCCAGGCCGAAGAGCGCGCCGAACTTGACCAGGAGCGAGCCCCAGGCGACGCCGGTGGCGTCGACGCCGATGGCGATG
>CAXTTW010000048.1:0-10655 GCA_964247255.1 uncultured Acidobacteriaceae bacterium | reverse complement strand
AACGGGAAACCCGCGCCGCGGAGAATGTGTCGCTCGCGGCTCGCGCGGCGGAGTGCCGGTACGCGCGCGAAGCTGCGGAAAAGCAGGTCGCGGCGCTGGGCGAGGAAATACGCACGCTGCGGTCTCGCCTGGCGGAGGCCGAGGAAGCGGTACGGCAGCTGAGCGCGGCTCTCGATGCCGCGCGGGAGCGAAAAAGCGCGTTTACGTCCGGGGGGGGGGGGGGGGGGGGGGGGGGGGGGGGGGGGCGCGGAGCTGGCGCACCTCGAGGCCCTCGCGCTCGAAGACTTGGGCCTCCAAGCTGAGGCATTGCGGGAACAAGTGCGGACGGGCGCGCTCGAGGTGCTTGCCGGCGAGCCGCTTGCGGCCGAGGAGCAAGCCTGCCGGGAGCTGAAACGGCGCATGGAAGCCCTAGGCCCGGTCAACATGATGGCGCTCGACGAGTTCGAGGAAGCCGAAACCCGGCACGGCTTTCTCGCCGAGCAGCGCAAGGATCTTCTGGACTCGATCGAGAACATCCGCGCGAGTGTCCGGGAGCTCGACGAGATCTCCCGAACGCGCTTCGATGAAGCGTTCGCGCGCATCAACGAGCACTTCAACACGGTGTTCGTGCGGCTTTTTGGGGGTGGGCAGGCTTCCATGCGGCTCACCGACGAGGAAAACCAGGGCGACTCCGGCGTGGATATCGTGGCGCAGCCGCCCGGCAAGAAGCTCCAGAACATCTTCCTGCTCTCGGGCGGGGAGAAAGCCCTGACCGCCCTGTCGCTGCTGATGGGCATCTTCATGCACCAGCCCGCGCCCTTTTGCGTCCTGGACGAGGTGGACGCGCCGCTCGATGAAACGAATGTGGGCCGCCTGGCGGAGATGTTGCGGTCCATGGCGGAGGACACGCAGTTCGTGATGGTGACCCACTCGAAGCGCATGATGACGGCAGCGGACCTGATCTACGGCGTGACGATGCAGGAGCCGGGAGTGTCGAAGCTGGTGAGCGTACGCCTGAACGGCAAGGCCGAGGGACGCGGGCGCGCCGGTCAGCGCGAGCTGGCCCTGGCCTAAACAGGCCTGGTTTTCAAACGCAGGAAGCGTTCCTCGAAAAAGCGCCGGGACAGGTAGGCGAGCACCGTCGAGACGGCGATGCAGGCGACGATTGCCGGGAAGTAGAAGCCGGGGTCGTCGAGCCTGGCTGCGCCGTAGCGGCGGACGACAAAAGACTTCGCCAGCGTGTAGACCTCCAGGTGGATCAGATAGAGCCCGTAGCTTATATCGCCGTAACCGTCTAAGAAGCCGCGCGCGGCCGTTCCGGGGGTTCGCGCGGCGCGGCGGTGATCGCGGCCGAGGCCGAGCAGGAGCGCCCCGCAGGCCCCCCAGGCAAAGGGCAGATCGCCGAGCGCCTGGACGACGGTGCCGTCGTGGAACGCGAACCCGGCGATCGCGGCTGCGGCAAGCACGCCGCCGGACGCGAGAAGCCCGGTTCCGATGCGCGCGGCATTGCCGGCGTGGAGCGCGCGGGAGCGGACCAGCAGAGCAAGCAGAGCGCCGTAAGCCAGGAAATCGAGCACGAACGGGGTCTTGTAGTGAATGTCGATGTGCGCGCTGAGGAGCGCGGCGGCCAAGCGCAGCAGCGGCTCCGCGGCGAGGAGCACCACAAGCAGGCGAAGCAGAGTGCGCTCCCGCAGGCGGCGGACGCAGGTGGGCCACAGCAGGTAAAACTGCTCCTCGACGCCAAGGGTCCAGAGAACGCCGTACTCGGTAAGCGGCGCGCCGAGAACCCGCGAAAAGTTGGGGATGAACAACAGCGCCGCGAGCGCGAAGCGCCACTCGATGACGTGGAGCAGGAGCAGGACCAGCAGCGTGAGCAGGTAGACCGGCAGAATGCGCAGGGCGCGGTGCCGGTAGAAGGTTTTGTAAAAGCCGGGCCGGTCGCGGGTGTTCAGCAGGATGCCGGTGATCAGGAAGCCTGAAATCACGAAGAAGACGTTGACCCCGAAGCGGCCCGCCGCGATGGTTTCCTGGGTGAGAGGGCCCCAGAAAGGGCCGAAACTGTGGGTCCAGGGCCACGAGGCGAGCCCGTGGAACAGCACCACCATCAGCACCGCGAGCCCTCGCAGGGAGTCGATCGACGGCATGTGCCGCAGCAGCAAAGAGTCCTGTTGTGTTGTTTGCGCCGCGCTTGCCGCCATGCCACCCCGTTCCGGTTCCGAGCTTCGCCCATTATGCGGGAAGCTGGGCTTCGCGGGACAAAGGAATAGCCTTTGCACGGCAGACGAGTCCCAAAACGGGAAAACAAAGCCCGGCCGAGGCCGGGCTTTGTTCCAGGCATACGCAGCCGCCCTAGACGGTCACGTGCTCCAGTACTTCTTCTCGGACAGCGTCGTCGATCCGTTCCTCGCGGCCATTTTTCGGCAGAGCGATGGCCAGAACGTCCTCGATGCGCTTGGCGTAGTGAATCGTGACTCCCTCGGTCTGCGCCGGGGTCAGGTCCTCCTCCACGTTCTGCTGCACGTCCGCCGGCAGGATAATGTGCTTGACGCCGGCACGCTTGGCCGCCAGGAACTTCTCCTTGATGCCGCCGACCGCCAGGACGTTCCCAGACAGCGTAATCTCGCCGGTCATGGCCAGCAACGGGTGGACCGGCTTGTCGGTGAGCAGCGAAACCAGGGCAGTCGCCATTGTGACGCCGGCCGACGGGCCATCCTTGGGGATGGCGCCGGCCGGAACGTGGATGTGAATGTCCACATCCTTGTTGAACTCCTCGGCCAGGCCGACTGAGGGCGCGTTCGAACGGACCCAGGTCATCGCGGCCTGCATGGACTCCTGCATCACCTGCCCGATCTGGCCGGTCATGGTAAAGCCGCCCTTGCCCTTCATGCGATTGGCCTCGATGAAGAGCACGTCACCGCCGGCCGGGGTCCAGGCCAGGCCTACCGCAACGCCGGGACGCGCCGTACGCTCGGCCAGCTCGGTATCGACCCGGACCTTGATGCCGCCCAGGAATTCGATGACCGTGTCGCGCGTGACCACGAGCTTGTCGGTCTTGCCTTCGGCGATGCGCCGGGCCTGCTTGCGGCAGACCGTGCCGATGAGCTGCTCCAACCGGCGCACGCCTGCTTCGCGGGTGTAATGCCGGACGATGAAGCCGATCGTGTCCTCGGGCACCTCGATCTGCTCAGGCGTCAAGCCGTTTTCCTTGGTCTGCCGAGGGACGATATAGCGCATCGCGATATTGCGCTTTTCCTCCTCGGAGTAGCCCGACAGCTCGATGATCTCCATGCGGTCGCGTAGCGGCTCGGGGATGGTGTCGAGCTGGTTCGCGGTGCAGATGAACAGCACCTTCGACAGGTCGAAGGGCTGGTCGAGGTAGTTGTCGCGAAAGGTCGCGTTCTGCTCCGGGTCCAGCGTTTCCAGCAGCGCCGCCGAGGGGTCGCCGCGGAAGTCGCGGCCGAGCTTGTCGATCTCGTCGAGCAGCAGAACGGGATCATTCGTCCCGGCGCGCTTGATGTTCTGGATGATCTGGCCCGGAAGCGCGCCGATATAGGTGCGGCGATGGCCGCGGATCTCCGCCTCGTCGTGCATGCCGCCGAGCGAAAGCCGCTGGAACTTGCGCCCGAGCGACCGCGCGATGGATCGTCCGAGCGAGGTCTTGCCGACGCCCGGAGGCCCGACGAAGCACAGAATCGGCCCCTTCATGTCGGGCTTGAGGCGGCGCACGGCGAGGTAGTCGAGGATGCGGTCCTTGACTTTGCGCAGTTCGTAATGGTCCTCGTCGAGCACCTGCTTGGCGAGCGCGAGGTCTATGGTGCCGCCGGTGCTCGTATTCCAGGGCAGCAGCGCCAACCATTCGATGTAGTTGCGGGTGATCGAGTAGTCGGCAGCCATGGGAGACATGCGGCTGAGGCGGGTCAGCTCCTTGAGCGCTTCCTTTTTGGTCTCCTCGGGCATGCCCGCCGCTTCGATCTTCTGCCGCAGCTCCTCGATGTCGCGCTGGCCGTCGTCGCCCTCGCCGAGCTCCTTCTGGATCGCCTTCATCTGCTCGCGCAGGTAATAGTCGCGCTGCGACTGCTGGACCTGGTCCTGCACCTCGGTCTGGATCTTGTTGCGCAGCGACTGAACCTCGACCTCTTTCGCGAGGTGCTTGTTAATACGCTCCAGGCGCTTCAATACGTCGGCGGTTTCGAGCAGCTCCTGCCGGTCGGCGGTCGACAGAAACGGCAGCGAGGAAGCGACGAAGTCGGACAGGCGCGATGGGTCTTCAATCTGCGCGGCGATGGCCTGCAGCTCATCCGAGAGTGTCGGCGAGGCGGCGACGATGCGTTGGAAATCGGCGACGATGTTCTGCTGTAGCGCGACCAGCTCGAGTCCTGGCGCGGCCGGGACCTCGGGCACGGCCTCGATCGAAGCAGTCATGAATGGTTCGAGCTGCTCGAAGTCGTCCAGCTTGACGCGCTCGCCGCCCTCTGTGAACACGAAAAGGCTTTGGTTCGGCATCTTGACGACTTTATGGATGGTCGCGAGGGTGCCATAGCCGAACAAATCCGCGGGTTGCGGCGTGTCGAGACGAGAGTCGCGCTGGGCAACGACGACCACGGTGCGCTCTTCGCCGAGCGACTGAACGAGCTGGATGGAGCTGTCGCGTCCGACGGTCAGCGGCAGGACCGAGTGAGGGAACAGCACGGTATCCCGCAGCGGCAGGACGGGGTAGCTCTGCTTCTTCGAAGGGCTTGCCCCTTCCCTTTCAGGAGCGGCACTGGAACTGCTGGGGCGAATGATGCTCAGGAAATCACTGGACATGAGTCAACCTTTATCAACTTGCTTCCGTTAGACGCGGCAGGTTCGGTAAAGATGCAGCGCGAAGTTCCGGCGGCCGCCCTAGGATGGGAGAATCCGCCGGACAAGTGGGTGTTGCTCATCCGGAAGCCCTGCTTGGTGGCTACTCTCATGTACTTCTCTTATCGGCAGGTTTCGTCTTTTGTTCAGGGATGAAACACAAATCGCAGGGTACGGAGGTACCCAACACCGCCGTCGCTCTACGCGGCAGCTTTGTACCGTCCCAGCTCTTTGACGAACAGGCAGGAGGCGGCCAGCTCGGCCAGCGCTCGATCGGCCACAGAGGGAGAGACCATCTGGTAGTCGGCATAAAAGACGTACTGCCAGGGCGAGCCGGGGACGGGCCGGGATTCAAGCCGCGTGAGGTTGAGACCGTGCGCGGCAAAGACGCCCAAGGCCTCCACCAGTGAGCCGGGCCGGTTGGGGACGGCAAAGGCCAGCGAGACCTTGTCAGCCCCCTCGATGTCGGTGCGGTCCGTGTCGGGACCGAGGAGCAAAAAGCGGGTGAAGTTGGCCGGGTTGTCCTCGATCCCGGCGATCAGAACAGCCCCGCCGTAGGTTTCCGCCGCGTGCAGGCTCGCGATGGCCGCGGCATCCTGCCGATCGAGCACATGGCGGGCAGCGCCGGCGGTGTCGTAGAAAGGGACGGCCCGCAGCTCCGGTCGCGCCGCCAGGAAGCGGCGGCACTGTGCCAAAGCCACCGGGTGCGAGTACACCTCTTGCACCGCGTCCAGAGCGACGCCGGGCGCGGCGATAAGGCAGTGCCGGATAGGCAGGAGCAGCTCGGCCCGGATACGGACAGGGTGCGACAGGAGCAGGTCGTAGTGCTCAAGGACCGAGCCGGCCAGGGTGTTTTCGATCGGCACGGCGGCTCCTTCCACCGCGGCGCGGTCGAAGACCTCGGGCGAGAAAGCGCAGGGCACCACCTCGGAAGCGGCGCTTCCCGTAAAAGATCCGGCCTGGAAGCGGAGCGCGGCTTCGTGGCTGAAGCTGCCGAGCTCCCCCTGGATGGCGATGCGCATCGTTCTCCTCCCGTCCTAGAGCAGGACACAAACCGAGGCAGGCAACAACCGGCGGCCCGACTCGTGCAACATAGTGGTTGCGAGATCGTAAATCACGGTTCGCAATTCTTCTCGCGGGAGCAAACCATGCTGTGGACTATTTTCGTGATTCTTCTGGTGCTTTGGCTTTTAGGGCTGGTCAGCTTCCATGCGATCGGCGCATACATCCACATTCTGCTGGTGCTGGCGATCGTGGTGCTGCTCATCCAGCTGATCACCGGGCGCCGGTCGGCGTTGTAGGCGTCCTAACTAAGATGGCGGCGGCCGGCGAATACGGCCGCCGCCATCGCGACGAAGAACACGATCGATACGACACCATTCAATGTGAAGAAAGCGGCGTTCATGCGCGAAAGGTCGCGCGGCGAAATCAGGGAGTGCTCGTAGCCGAGCAGGACCGCCACCAGAGCGACCGCCGTCCAGCCCAATGGCCCGAGCGCGAACGCGGAAACCAGGCCGGCCAGAAGGGCCAGCATCGTCAGGTGCATGCCGCGGGCGACCCAGAAAGCTGCAGGAATCCCAAGCGTCGCGGGCACGGAGTGGAGCCCGGCGGCGCGGTCGTGCTCGGCGTCCTGGCAGCTGTAAAACACATCGAAGCCCCCGACCCAGAACAGGACCGCACCGGTCAGCAGAAGAATGCGCAGGTCGAGGGAACCACGCACCGCGATCCAGGCGGCGGCGGGTGCGATGCCCAGCGCCAGGCCGAGAAACACGTGCGACCAGCGGGTGAAGCGCTTGGTGTACGAGTAGAGCAGCACAACCGCGAGCGCGAAGGGCGACAGCAGCAGCGTGAGCCGGTTGAGCTGGGCCGCCGCCAGCACGAAGAGGAGCGCGGAAACCAGGGTGAAGCCGCCCACGAAGCCCCGGCTGAGCGTGCCCGACGGGATAGCCCGCCCTGCGGTGCGCGGGTTCGCCGCGTCGAGCGACGCGTCGGCCCAGCGATTGAAGGCCATGGCCGCCGAGCGAGCGGTGACCATGCACACCACGATCCAAACCAGCTGCATGGGGCGGGGCGCGCCGCCCGCCGCGAGCACTGCCGCGGTAAGCGCGAACGGCAGAGCGAAGATCGAGTGCTCCCACTTGATCATCTCGAGGGTATGGCCGATGGACCGGAGCAGGGGCATGGCTCAAGTCTACCTTTCGGTATGGCGGTGGGCCGGTTCAGTAGGCAGCAAAGCGGTCGCGCATCACCAATTCTTCCTCCCGAATGCGAATGCTTAGAGGGACGGCATAGAGGACGAACCCGAGCGGCAGGGTAAGCCACGCGTGAAAGCACATCGCGAATCCGGCGAGCTCCGGCAGGATGGCCAGGTAATAGTTCGGGTGCTTAAAGCGGCTGAAAAGCGGATGGGTTTGCAGTGCGTGATCGCGGGCAAGGATCAGCTTCACCGTCCAGAACCGCCCCAACAGCCGGATTACCAACACCAGCGCGGCCGAACCCGCCAGGTACAAAGCGATCCCGGCCCAGGAGACCGCGGTCAGCTGCGCATGGCGGGCAAGCCCTTCCATCAGGGCCGCGAGGTAGAACGCTCCGTGCAGCATACCGAGGAGGACCGAGTTCGGCCTACCGAACTCAACGGCACCGGCCTCCTTGAGCGCTTTCTCGTGGCGTATGGAAACCAGAAGGGTTGCGACCCGGAAGGCGGCAGCGAACAGGAAGAAGAACCAAAGTGAACTTGCGATACGAGCGACCTTATGAGGCGTGGAATTAGGCCCGGCGTGCTCACTGCTCCTTGCTGCCCTGGACCTGGAGATTGTTGATGACCTTGAAAGCATTCGGGACCTGGTTGGCCTGGATGCCGGCGACGTCCTTGTCGGCCTGGCTCAGCACTGAGCCGTACAGGGTGATCGTGCCGTTCTGGACGGAGATGCGGATGGGTTGTGCCGGGTCGATGGCGTATTTGTTGAGCGAAGGGTAGCCGTAGATGCGGCGGTAAGCCTCGAGCCGGATGGTGTTGTCGAACGGAGAAAGCGGGTCGACGACGATCTCGTTGACCACGTCCTTGACGCCCTTCATGGTGCTCGCGATACCGACCGCGTCGCTGGCGGAGACAGGCCCGACGGCATGGCCGCCAAGCGTCACGACGCCGTCCTGGACGGCGACCGAGATGGCGTTGAAGGGGGTGGAGCCGTAGCCGACGCGGCTGTAGCTGATCTCCTTGACGAGCTTCTGCTGGAGCTCGGCGTCGGGCACGGACGGCCCGGCGACCTCGATGTCGTTCTCGACGGCCTTGATGCCCTTCGTGCGTCGGGCGCGCTTCTCAGCCTCTTCCTTGTCGTTGAAGACCTCGACCGTGCCGCGCAGTACCGCCGTGTCGCCCCGTACGGAGCCCTGCACCTGCTTGAACTGCTTTTTATCGAGCGCTTTCGCCAGCGCCGCTTGAAGGCCGCTCGCGTCACCCTGCGCCCACACGCCCGAGGGAGCGCAGAGTGCCGCTCCCAGTACCGCCGCCGTCCAAAGTTTCGCTCGCATCACCTTTCCCCTCGCTTCGAAAAGTTGGATGCGCGCGCTTACCGGTAGCGCTGATGCAGTTTCATCTCGATGCTCAGGACGCCGGATTCGTCGCGAACCACCACGAAGGAGACGTTCGGCGTGATGTTGTACTGAGCCTGGATGAGCTGCTGGGCGGTGGAGTTGACGTTGGTGGCGTAGGTGACGGTGCCCTGCTTCGAGATCTGCTGCTGCACGGTGATGCGGGCTGTGGCATTGCTCGCGCCCGCGCCGGTGAAGGTGGGGTCGATCTTGACGCTGCCGCCGCCGAACAGCTTGTTGATGCGGCTGGACAGGGTGGCGTTGAGCGCGCCGCCCAGGATGGAGTCCGCAGCGGTGTTCACCCCGGCGGCCTGCTGCTGCGAGGAGTAGATTTGCTGCTCCTCCTGGGTGCGTCCGAGCGACAGGAGCGAGAAGATGTCCTGTTCGGCCAGTGGGGGTTCGGACCGGAAGGTGGGGGTAAGCTTAGCGGCCGTGCCGTGGACGCCGATGATCACGTCGTAGTCCTCGATATGAGCGCTCGCTTCGAGGTCGATGGTGGGGTCGATCTTGACCGGGTTGGTGAAGTAGATGTCGCCGTGCTGCAGGACGTAGTGGGTGCCGGCGAAGGTGGCGTCGCCCTCGGTAATGGAAATGTGGCCGAGCACGGAGGGGCTTTCGGCGGTGCCTCGGACGTACAGGTCGATGTCGCCGGCCAGCTTGGCGTAGGAGTTGTTGATGTCCAGCTGCGGGGCGGAGGTGACGTGGACGTCGAGCCGGATGTGGTTGCCGAAGGCCGTGGGGTCGGGCGGCGGCGAGATGCCGTTGGAGGAAAAGGCGGAGGTGTCGAGCCCCGGCAAGACGGCGAACTTGGTGACGAGCACGCCGCCCGACACCAGGATGTCCTTGAGTGTGCCCTGGACCCGGAGCTTGGAGTTGACGGTGGTCGAGATGCCCCCGGCGTAGCGGACCCGGACCTGCGTCGCCTGAATGGACAGGTCGGCGAAGACGCCGGCCTGGTAGGCGACGAAGCCTCCGAATTTCAGCTGGCCCCCGCCCGAGGTCGCGGTGAGGTTTTGCGCAGTGAGCCGGCCCTGGTCGAAAACCAGCGAGCCGTTGAGGTGGTTGAGGCCGTTCGGCAGGTCGCCGTAGGCCAGGTTTACGTCGTGGAAGTCGACCGAGCCGTTCAAATCGGGACGTTCGATCGTGTTGGCGGCGGTGAAGTGGAGCTGCACCTGGCCCGAGCTCTGAATGTCCGGGTCGAAGGTGTGGGCGATCGCGAGATCGGCGGTGCCGTCGGCCTTGGCGTCGAGCAGGCGGTTGGTTCCGAAGACCTCCGCACGGCCTTGCACACGGAGGTCGGTGCCGCCGCCGGTAATGTGGACCGGGGCGAGCGCGGCGAGGCCGTCGCGGAGCGTGGCATGGAGGCCGCCCTCGGTGCCTAAGGTGACGTTTTGCGCGGTGACGGCGATGCGGGACAGATCGGCCGTGCCGTTCAGCGCCTTCGGTGTCTTGAGCGGGCCATTGACGGTGACGGTGCCGTCGAGGATCGACGAGCCGCGCACGCCGGTGACGTTGAAGGTCTGAAAAAAAGGATTCAGGTCCAGGCGCTGGAGCGTAAGACGGGCCTGGACGGGATAGTTGCCGCTCAGCCCGGTCTGCGCGTGCAGCTTGGCGAGCGCGCCGTTGAGCTGGGCATCGAGGTCGGCGATGAGCGAACCTGCCTCGGTGTGCGCTTCGAGGTCGACTTGCCCGGTGGTGGGCGCGCCGCCGGCCGGGGCCGCGATCGCGAGCTGAGTCAGGTGAACCGAAGCCTGTGCCTGCGGCTCGGCGAGCGTGCCCGAGCCCTGAAGCTTGAAGCTGAGCTGCCCCTGCACGGAAACCGGGGACTTTTTCAGCGACTGAAAGTTCTGGAGCGCGAGCCCGTTCGACTGCGCCTGCGCGTGAATGCGCTTGGTGGCCAGGTTGTAGCCGCCGTTGCCGGTGACCGAGCCCCCGCCCACGAGCAGGGTGAGCTTCGACGCGCCGACCTCCTGCCCGGCGAAGGCCAAGTCCGCGTCGAGGCTTTTGTAGGGCTCGCCGTAGGCCGCCCCGCCGGTGACCCCGAGGTGGCCGCCGCCGTTGAGGTTGCCGAGCGTGCCGCCCGCGTGGACGTCTAGGTTGAGCGTGCCGGTGACCGGGACGGTGCTTTGCCCGGCAAGGGCGAGCAGGTCCGGGATGTTCGCGTTCGCGATGTTGGCCGTGGCGTCAAGGGCTGCTTCGTTGTCGAAGGCGTACCCTTTGCGGCGGGTCTTGTGCGCGTGGAG
>CAXTTW010000047.1:0-10742 GCA_964247255.1 uncultured Acidobacteriaceae bacterium | reverse complement strand
GGGGCGGGCGGGTGGTGGACGGGGGGGCGCAGGCTGGTTGGCGCGTGCCGGGCGGCCGCGTCGGCATCGGCTGGCAGGCGGGCAGCTGCGGCCATTGCGAGTGGTGCCGCAAAGGGGAGGAGCAGTTTTGCGCGGGGGCAGTGTTTACCTGCGTGGGCCGGCACGGGGGCTTCGCGGACCGAGTGCGGGTCCAGGCGCAGTTCGCGATCCCGATTCCGGAGTCACTGGACCCTGCGGCGGCAGCCCCGCTGCTCTGCGCCGGAGCCACGGTCTACGCGCCCCTGCGGGGCCATGGCGTCCACCCGGCGTCACGGGTCGGCGTGGTCGGCATCGGCGGCCTGGGCCACCTGGCTCTGCAGTTCGCGCGCGCCTTTGGGGCGGAGGTCACGGCATTTTCCTCGTCCGCCGGCAAGGAGGAGGAGTGCCTGCGTCTGGGCGCGCACCATTTCGTCAGTACGCGCGAAACGAAAACTCTTAAAGCGCTCGGCGGCTACTTCGACCTGATCCTGTGCACCGGGACCGGCGAGGAAGACTGGAACACGTACATGGCGGCGCTGCGGCCGCGCGGGTCGCTCAGCGTGCTGGGGCTGATCAACACGCCTGCCTCGCTCGCTCTTCGGCCCATGGTCTCGCGGGAACGCAGCCTGGACGGCGGCAGGACCGGCAGCCCCGCGGAGATCGCGGAGATGCTCCAAGTCGCGGCCCGGCACCGGATCGAGCCGGTGATCGAAAGCTTCCCCGTGCGCGAAGCCAACGCCGCAGTGGAGCGCGTGCGCAAGGGCGCTGCCCGTTACCGGGCCGTCCTGGTGATCTGAGACGCGCTGGTAGACTTGCGCCAGTGACCAACCTCTGCCGAGTTCTCCCCTTCTTGCTGCTCCTGGCCGGTGTTTCGCACGCGCAGGGCACGCACCTTTGGACCGAGTCGGGCGCGGCGGATTGGGAAAAGGGCACGGCGAAGGGCGTGGCGATCGGCAGCGACGGCGTGCTGGCACCGGGCTTCGAGCTCCAGCAGGTAGCGCAGCTGAACGCGGCCGATGTGTGGGCGGCCTCAAGCGACAAAGCCGGCAATGCGTACCTGGCCACCGGCTCACCCGCCCAGGTGGTGCGAGTCGCGCCGGACGGCAGGCAGACGGTCATTTTTACGACGAAAGACCTGAGCGTGCAGGCGCTGGCCGTGGGGCCGGACGGGGCCGTCTATGCCGCCGCACTCCCTTCGGCCAAGGTGTACCGGCTCGACCCGTCGGCGGTCGCGGACGAAACGAACGCGCCCGTCGTCTTTGACCCGGCACAGACCGCGGAAAAACCGAAGTACATTTGGGCGATGCAGTTCGACCGGAACGGCCGGCTGCTGCTGGGCACGGGCGCGCCAGGGACCGTGTACCGGGTCGCCGCCGGAGCGAAGCCGGAGCTGGTGTACGAAAGCGACGAGCCGCACATTCGGTCGCTGCTGCCCGCGCCGGACGGGAGCCTTCTGGCGGGGTCCGACGGCACCGGTCTCGTCTACCGCATCGGCGCGGACGGCAAGGCCTTCGTGATCTACGAAGCGGCCAAGCGTGAGATTACCTCGCTCGCCCTCGGCCCAGCGGGGCAGGTGTATGTCGCGGCGGTCGGGGAAAAAGGCAAGTCGAGCACGCTGCCCGCGCTGCCGGTGGGCGGGGCGCAAGGCGGCGGGACGGCCACGGTGACCGTGACCGTGGTCCAGCCGGGCTCGACGCAGACGGTGAGCAACAACCAGACGGTGCCGGACGGCTCGGAGGTGGACCTGATCCCGACGAATGCGGCGGAAGCCCCGAGGCGCATCTGGGCGACGCACAACGAGGTCGTCTACGCGCTGCGGGCGACCCCGAACGGGCTGCTCGCGGCCACTGGCAACTTCGGGCGGGTGTATTGGGTACAGGACGACGGGCGGGTGGAGGACGTGGCGCGGGCCGAAGCCTCGCAGGTGATCGGCTTCGCCGACGCGCCGGGCGGAGCCGTATACGCGCCCACCGCGAACACCGGCAAGCTGCTCCGGATGGATCTGCAGCCGGCGGCGGCGGGGACGCTGACGAGCGAAGTGTACGACGCGAGCCAGCCCGCCTTGTGGGGCCGGGCGGAGGTGACCGGCGCGAACTACGAACTCGAAACCCGGACGGGCAACATCGACAACCCGGCGCGGGGCTGGAGCGAATGGAAAGCGGCGAAGCCGGAGGACGCGAGCATCGGCCAACCCAGTGCCCGGTTTGCGCAGTTCCGGCTGACGCTCAAGCCCGAGGGCAGCGTAAGCCAGGTCGGCATCAACTACCTGCCCGCGAACGCCGCGCCGGTCGTCGATGAAATCCTGGTCGCGCCGGGCACGCGGGTCAACGCGTCAGCCAACCAGCCCAGCCTGCCCCAGCCCGCTCAGCTCACGTTTGCCTCGCAGGGCGGCACGGTCAATCTCGACAACAACAGCCCGCAAGCGCCCCTGAGCGGGATCAAGGACAAAACCGGCATCACGGTGCGCTGGGCGGCGCACGACGACAACGGCGACGACCTGCGTTTCGCGCTGTACACGCGCGGCTCGGGTGACCGGGATTGGCGGCTGCTGAAGGGCGACCTCGCAGACCGCTACTACAGCTTCGACGCGGCGCTGCTGCCGGACGGACCCTACCGAGTGCGGGTCGTGGCCACGGACGCGCCTTCGCACCCCGTCGGGGCTGGTTTGCAAGGCGAAAAAGTGAGCGACCTGTTCCTGGTCGCGACTGGGACACCCTCGGTGGCGTTGCAGGCGAAGGCCGAGGGCGGCGGCCTCCACGTGACCGCCACCGCGGCGAGTACGCGCACTCCGATCGCGCACGCTGAGTATTCGCTCGACGCCGCGCCCTGGCAGTATGTGGAGCCGGTAGGACGCGTGTCCGACGCCGCGCGCGAGCAGTATGACTTCCGGGTCCCCGCCGGGCCCGGCGCGCACACGCTGACGCTGCGCGCCTATGACCGGTTCGACAACTCGGGCTCGGCGAAGATCTCGGTCCCATGAAGCTCCTGGTCGGAAAACGCGTGCGAAGCTCCCCGTCTCCCCGGTCAGGCGCGGACAAAGGGGGTCGTCCTGAGAAGCAGGGCAACGAAGGACCTGCTTTCCCCTGGAGCCGAGCGGAAAGCAGGTCCTTCGCTTCGCTCAGGATGACCCTCCGGGGAAGGGGCATCGAAGTTTGCTCACACTCTCATAGGGCTCTCCCATGAGGTTCGAACTGTTCATCGCCGCGCGCTACTTGCGGGCCAAGCGCCGCCAGGCGGTGGTCGGCGTTGTCACGGCCATCTCCGTGGCCGGGGTCGCGGTAGGGGTGGCTTCGCTGATCCTGGCGCTCGCGATCACCACCGGGATGCGCCGCGACATGCAGGACCGGCTCCTGTCCGCCACGGCCCACGTTTCGCTCCTGCGCGTGCAGTCCGACGGCATCAAGGATTGGCGGGTCCTCGCGGCGCGGCTCGGAGCGCTGCCTCATGTGCGGGCGGTCGCGCCCGCCCTGTATGAGCCGGTGCTGATTTCGCGCGGAGCGCACTCGGGCGGCGCGCTGCTCAAGGGCATCCTGCCGGACGAAGAGCGGCGCGTGTCGGACATGCTCCGCGACACCACCGCCGGTTCATCCGCGGCCCTGAGCGCGACGGGGGACACCGGCTCACCGCCCGTCATTCTGGGCTACGACCTCGCAGGAACGCTCGACGCGCACCCGGGCGACACGGTCTTAGTGACCAGTCCGCAAGGCGAGCTGACCCCCTACGGCCTGGTCCCGAAGTATCAGCGGTTCCGGGTGGCGGGGGTGTTCCATTCGGGCTTTTATCAGTACGACTCCGGCTTCGGCTTCGTGCGGCTGCGAGACGCGCAAAGCCTGTTCGGCGAGCCGGACCTGGTCTCGATCCTCTCATTCAAGGTCGACGACCTGAACGATGCCGACCGGATCGGCCGCGCGATCGAGCAGGCCGCCGGGCCCGGGTTCGAGGCGACCAACTGGATGGAACAGAACCGGGAGCTGTTCCGCGCGCTCAAGCTGGAGCAGCTGGTGACCTTCATCGTCATCGGCCTGATCGTCTGCGTGGCCGCGCTCAACATCCTGATCGCGCTGACCATGATGGTGATGGAGAAGACGCGAGACATCGCGGTGCTGCTCGCGATGGGTATCGCGCCGGGGCAGGTTCGCGGCATCTTCCTGGCGCAGGGAGTGCTCATCAGCGTGGTCGGCACGGCACTGGGCTGGATCCTGGGCTACGGGATCGCGTTTGTCTGCGGCCACTGGCGACTGATTCATCTTTCGGCCGATGTTTACTCGATCGATACCCTGCCCTTCGCGCCCCGGCTCTCGGATGGGCTGCTGGTGACGGCGGTTTCCGTGGGGGTGGCGCTGCTCGCGACGCTGTACCCTTCGGGTTCGGCGGCGCGGGTGCTGCCGGCCGAGGCGCTGCGCTATGAGTGAGCCGCTCGTGCGAGTGGAGGGGCTTGCGAAGGAGTACGGGCGGGGCGTCCGCCTGTTCCGCGACCTCCACCTTAGTATCCCGCAGGGCGAAATCCTGGCCATTGTCGGCCAGTCCGGCGTCGGCAAAAGCACGCTGCTGCACCTTCTAGGCGCGCTCGACCGGCCGTCCGCCGGGGAGGTCTGGGTCGACGGCACGGCGCTCGGCTCGCTGGACGGCGCGGCCGCGGCGCGATTCCGCAACCGCGAAGTGGGCTAGGTGTGGCAGTTTCATTACCTTTTGCCTGAGTTTTCGGCGGTTGAAAACGCGGCCATGCCGCTGCTGGCCCGGGACGGCGCGCGGACTGCAGCGCTCGAAGAGGCAGCCACCTGGCTGGACCGGGTCGGCCTCGGCGACCGGCTCCACCACCGCGCCGGGGAGCTTTCCGGAGGGGAGCAGCAGCGCGTTTCGCTGGCCCGCGCGCTCATCACCAAACCGAAGCTCCTGCTGGCCGACGAGCCCACCGGCGACCTGGACGAGGCGACCGCGGAAGCGGTGTGGGAGCTCCTCACCGAACTGCACGCGGAAGGGTCCCTGACCACGGTTCTGGTGACGCACAATCTCGCCCTGGCCGCCCGGTGCGGGCGTGTGCTGCGGCTAACACGGGAGGGGATCGCGCCAGAGTCCGAGGCCGCGGCCCGGACATCTATACAGTAAGAAGAACGTAGAATTATTTCGAACGGCCGCAACCGCGCTCTAACCCGAGCGCACAGCAACGAGGGGGAACATGTTCGAACGGTATACGGAAAAAGCGCGGCGCGTGATTTTCTTCGCCCGGTACGAGGCCAGCCAGTTCGGCTCGCCCTATATCGAGACCGAGCACCTGCTTTTGGGGCTCCTGCGGGAAGATAAAGCGCTCACCAACCGCTTTCTGCGCTCGCACGCGTCCGTCGACTCGATCCGCAAGCAGATCGAGGGGCACACTACGATTCGCGAGAAAGTGTCCACTTCGGTCGACCTGCCGCTCTCGAACGAGTGCAAGCGGGTGCTGGCCTACGCGGCGGAGGAGGCCGAGAGGCTTTCGCACAAGCACATCGGGACCGAGCACCTGCTGCTGGGCCTCCTGCGGGAGGAAAAGTGCTTCGCTGCGGAGATCCTGCACGAGCGCGGGCTGAAGCTGCTGGCCATCCGCGAGGAGCTTTCGCGCGCGACCCAGGAGAAGACCGCCCAGGGCGGACGTCAGGGGAATCGCGAACAGGGGCAACAGGGCCAGAATCGCGAGCAGAGCCTCCTGGCCGAGTTCTCGCGCGACTTGACTCAGGTCGCCATGGACAACGCGCTCGACCCCTTGGTGGGCCGCGACGGCGAGCTCGAGCGGGTGATCCAGATCCTGTGCCGCCGGACGAAAAACAATCCGGTTCTGATCGGCGAGCCCGGCGTGGGCAAGACCGCCATCGTCGAGGGCCTGGCCCAGCGCATCGCCGACGGCGAGGTTCCGAGCTTCCTCGCGGACAAGCGTGTGCTGGCGCTCGACCTTTCGCTGATCGTCGCCGGCACCAAGTACCGCGGGCAGTTCGAGGAGCGGCTCAAAACAATTATGAAAGAGCTGATGGAGAACCAGAACTGCATCGTCTTCATCGACGAGCTGCACACCCTGGTGGGGGCCGGCTCGGCCGAGGGCTCGCTCGACGCGGCGAATATCCTCAAGCCGGCGCTCTCGCGGGGCGAGATCCAATGCATCGGCGCGACCACGCCGCAGGAGTTCCGCAAGTCGATCGAGAAAGACCGGTCTCTGGAACGCAGGTTCCAAGCGGTGAAAGTTCCGCCACCGAATGAGGAAGACGCAATCAAGATCATCATGGGGATCAAGGACCGCTACGAGAAGTTCCACGCGGTCTCCTACACCGATGACTCGATCGAGTTCGCGGTCTCGCACTCGAACCGCTACATCCCGGACCGGTTCCTGCCGGATAAGGCGATCGACTTAATCGACGAGGCGGGCGCGCGCGTCAAGCTGCGCCAGACTTCCCTGCCCGACGAGATCACCGAGGTCCAGAAGCGGATCAAATTCATCGTGCACCGGATGGAGAACGCCATCGCGAACCACGAGTTCGAGAAGGCGCGCTTTTACTCGGACGAGGAGCGTAAGGAGCGCGAGAACCTGCGCGCCCTGCGCGACAAGTACCACCTCGACGACTCGACGGCCGGGATCGTAGGCCGCGAGGACATCGAGGATGTGGTCAGCCGCTGGACCGGCGTTCCCGTCACCTCGATCAAGGAAGAGGAGACGCAGAAGCTGCTCCGCGTGGAGGGCGAGCTCCACAAGCGCGTCATCTCGCAGGAAAAGGCGATCTCGGCGCTCTCTCGCGCGATTCGACGCTCGCGCGCCGGACTCAAATCGCCGAATCGTCCGATTGGGTCTTTCCTGTTTTTAGGCCCGACCGGCGTCGGCAAGACGGAAATGGCGCGCACGCTGGCGCAGTTCCTGTTCGGCTCAGAAAAGTCGCTGATCCGCTTCGATATGTCGGAGTTCATGGAGAAGCACTCGGTATCGAAGCTCATCGGCTCGCCTCCGGGGTATGTGGGCTACGAGGAGGGCGGCCAGCTGACCGAGCGCGTCAAGCGTTCGCCGTACTCGGTGGTCCTGCTCGACGAAATCGAGAAGGCACACCCGGATGTGTTCAACATTCTGCTCCAGGTCTTTGAGGACGGGCACCTGACCGACGGCCTCGGGAACACGGTCGACTTCAAGAATGTGATCCTCATCATGACCTCGAACATCGGCGCGCGGCACCTGCAGCGCAAGCAGGGCCTCGGCTTCCAGTCGGAGCGCGAGGACCTGGTGATGGACAAGGTCGAGGAACTGGTCAAGCAGGAGGTCAAGCGCACCTTCAACCCCGAGTTCCTGAACCGCGTGGACGAGATCATCCTGTTTCACTCGCTTTCGGATGCGGACCTGATCCAGATCCTGGAACTGCTGGTGCAGTCGCTCAACAGCAACCTGGTGCAGAAGGCGATCACCATCTCGGTGACCGAGGACGCCAAGAAGTGGATTCTCGAAAAAACGCTCGTGGACCGCAGCTACGGAGCGCGCCCCCTGCGCCGCGCGCTCCAGCGCTACGTCGAGGACCCGCTGTCCGAAGCCCTCATCGCCGGGCACATCAGCGAGCGGCCGGCCTTCCTCGAGGTGTATCTCGAGAACAACCAGCTCTACTACAGGCCGGTCTCGCAGCAGGAAGACGAGCCCGGGCGCGCCCTGCCGGAGGGTGTGCTTCTCTACAGCGCGTAGACATAGAAAAGCCCCATCCGCGAGGATGGGGCTTTTTGTTCACCGCTTGAACCGGCTTACCGATTGATGTTCTTAGCAGATTGCTGCAGGTTTTCGACTAAATCGTCGCTGTAACTGCCGGCGGCACTTTTGGTCTTCCCGTATGCTTTGGCTGCCTGCTTGGTCAGGTCGGCGGCCTGGTCCTTCACGTACTCGCTCGCGCTGTCGTACTGTTCGGCTAGGTAGTCGCCCGCGTCGCCGGCCTTCTCTCTGATGACCTTGCGGGTCTTTGTACCTGGCATTGGCGCGTATAACAAGGCGATGCTGGCACCGAATGCCGCGCCGATTGAAAATGCGACCCAAAACTTGACTCTGTCCATGGGGAACTCCTTCGCCGATTAGGAAGCCGACGCTCGAGAAGGGGTTGTAAGGCGGAGTGGTCTGGAGCGGGAGACCGGGATCGAACCGGCGACATTCAGCTTGGGAAGCTGACGTTCTGCCACTGAACTACTCCCGCTCGGGCGACTCCCTTAATCTACTACAGCCTGCAGATGAGCAGTTCGCGCTCGTACACCATCTCCGGCGGCAGATGATCGTGTAGCGAAAGGAACAGCTCCTCGTGCGCCATCACCTCCCTGCGCCAGGCACCCCGGTCGATCGCCTGCAGCTGTTCGAAGCGCTCGCGGGGGTAGGCGAGCCCGCTCCATTCAATGTCCTCGAAGAACGGCGTCCAGCCGAGCGGCGACTCCTTGCCTTGCGCGCGTCCGCGCACCCGGTCCACCACCCACTTGAGCACGCGCATGTTTTCCCCGAAGCCGGGCCAGAAGAACTTGCCCGCCTCGTCGCGCCGGAACCAGTTGACCAGGAACACGCGCGGCGTCACCGAGAGCGTTCGCTGCATCCGGATCCAGTGCCGGAAGTAGTCGCCCATATTGTAGCCGCAGAAGGGCAGCATGGCCATGGGGTCGCGCCGGACCCGGCCTGTCGCGCCGCTCGCCGCCGCCGTCGTCTCCGAGCCCATGGTCGCCCCCATGTACACGCCCGCGCTCCAGTTAAAGGCCTGGTACACCAGCGGCACCGCTTCCGACCGGCGCCCGCCGAACAGAATCGCCGAGATGGGCACCCCCTCCGGCGCTTCCCAGGCCGGGTCCAGAGTGGGGCACTGCCGGGCGGGCGCGGTGAACCGGCCGTTGGGGTGTGCCGCCGTTGCGCCGGTCTCCTTTGCGATCGCGGGCGTCCAGCGTTGCCCCCGCCAATCGATGCACTCCGCCGGCGGCTCGTCGGTCATGCCCTCCCACCACACGCCGCCCTCTGGCGTCAGCGCCACGTTGGTGAAGATGGTGTTGCGGCTCAGCGTCGCCATCGCGTTCGGGTTGGTCTTGGCGGAGGTGCCGGGGGCCACGCCGAAGAACCCGGCCTCCGGGTTGATGGCCCGCAGCTGACCGTGCGCGTCCGCGCGAATCCATGCGATGTCGTCGCCCACCGTGGTCACCTTCCAACCGTCGAACCCTTCGGGCGGAATCATCATGGCGAAGTTGGTCTTGCCGCAGGCGGAAGGAAACGCGCCTGCCACGTAGGTCTTCTCGCCTTCCGGGCTTTCCACCCCCACGATCAGCATGTGCTCGGCCATCCAGCCCTCGTCGCGCGCGATGGCGGAGGCGATCCGCAGCGCGAAGCACTTTTTGCCGAGCAGCGCGTTGCCACCATAGCCGGAGCCGTAGCTCCAGATCTCCCGCGTTTCCGGGAAGTGCACGATATATTTCTCGTCATTGCAGGGCCAGGGCACATCCTGCTGCCCTGGCGCGAGCGGCGCGGCCACCGTGTGGATGCACGGCACGACCCGCTCCTTGTCCTTGTCGATCTCCGCCAGAACCTCGCGCCCGATCCGCGTCATGATGCGCATGTTGACGACCGCGTAGAGCGAGTCGGTAAGCTGCACCCCCAGCTTGCTCATGGGCGAGCCGACCGGCCCCATGCTGAACGCGAGCACGTACATGGTGCGCCCGCGCATGCACCCGGCAAAGAGCTTTTTGAGCTTGCGCCGCATCGCGAACGGGTCTTCCCAGTTGTTGGTGGGCCCGGCGCTGTCGCGGGAAAGCGAGCAGATGAACGTGCGCTCTTCAACGCGCGCCACGTCGCCAGCGTCCGAGCGGGCGAGAAAGCAGCCCGGCCACAGCGCCCCGTTCAGCCTGGTGAAGGTGCCTGCCTGCACGAGTTGATCGCAAAAGCCCGCGTACTCGGCCTCCGAGCCGTCCACCCAGTGGATCGCGTCGGGCTCGGTGAGCTCGGCCGTTTTCTCGACCCAGCGGATCAGGTGTTTGTTGGTGGTCGGGACGTCGGAGTGCATGGGTTTTTTCATCGCGCAGCCCCTTTATAGCCGTTCTCGCATGGGTATAGGGAGGAAAAGATTCCTACGCGGCTAGGGCGTCGAGCTTCAAGACCAGCAGGGTCATGTCGTCGTGCTGCGGGGCTCCCGCGGTAAACCGGTCAGCCTCGGCCAGGATCGCCCGCAGAACCTCCTCCGCCGGGCCAGGCGGGGCCGCGAGCGCGGCAGACATCATCCGCTCCTCGCCCCACTCCTCGTCCTCGCGGGTCATGGCCTCGCTGATGCCGTCGGTGTAAGCCACCAGGAGGTCGCCTGGGCGAAGCTGCAGGCACTGCTCGGAGTATGGCGCGAACGGCAAGAGCCCGACTACCGGGCCGTCGGCTTCCAGGCGCAGGACTTCGGTCCCATTCCGCAGCACCAGCGGCGCGTTGTGGCCGGCGTTGACGCACTCCAGCATCAGGGTCGCGGGGTCGAGCGCGCCGAAAAAGAAGGTCGCGTAGCGGTGGCTGGCGGAGGCTTCGTACACCAGCCGGTTGACCTTTTCCATGAGCCGGGCGAAGTCGCGCGGCGCACCCAGAACGACTCCACGCAGCGAGGCCCGCAGCCCGGCCATCAGCAGCGCCGCGGAAATACCCTTGCCGGACACATCGCCGATCGCGATGCCGACCCGCCCGTCTTCGAGCGGGAAGACGTCGTAGTAATCCCCGCCCACGCCCAGCGCCGGGCGGCAGTGGCCGGCGA
>CAXTTW010000046.1:0-11386 GCA_964247255.1 uncultured Acidobacteriaceae bacterium | reverse complement strand
GACGGCGGAAGCGCTCGATAAAACGGTCCTGCATCTGCCAGACCAGCTTGCGGGCCGCGAAAACCTCCTGCTGCTCTCCTGGGCGCGGGACCAGGGCGGCCAGGTGGACACCTGGACCGCGACGGCCCAGGCCTTGGCGCATGCTTCGTTCGACTTCAAGGTGTACCGAATGCCGGTGAGCGCGCCTGAAAACGCTTTATATCGCTGGTGGGACAACAGCTCGCTGCGGACCGCGGAAACCGATCCGGAGATGCTCCGCTGGACAGTGCCGTTGTACACCGACAAGGCGGCGCTGCGGGGTGCTCTGGGGCTGGACACGAATGAGCACCTGATCGCGGTGATTCTGGTGGACCGGGCAGGGCGGGTTCTATGGAAAGGCCGCGGCCCCTCGACCGCGGAGAGCCGCACGGCCTTGATGGCAGCGGCGCGCTGAAGCGGTTCCGGGCGGCCGCTTTCACCCTCGGCCCCAACGACTGAAGCAGTCTTCCTGAAGGTGTAGAGGGCAAAGCTGCCGTGAATGTGGCTTCTCCGGCGGGAAAAGCCGCATCGGGAAAGTCTCTGCGCTCCACAACATCAGGAAAACTGCTCGGGGCAAATAGTCGCGGAAAAATGCGGTCGCGATTGCCTACCGGGTCTGGTACTCCGGCCGGGCGGCCCGCGCGATCAGCCGCGTGGTCGAGAACCCTTCCACCGTCGGCACGATCTTCACAACACCGCCCCAGCTCCGGACCTCACGCGCTCCGACAACCGTCTCCTCGACATAGTCACCGCCCTTCACGATCACGTCCGGCTTCAGCGCGCAGATCAGCTCCAGCGGCGTGGGTTCGCCGAAAACGATTACCGCGTCCACGGCGGCCAGCGCGGCCAGGACGCGCCCCCGGTCCCGCTCCTGCACAACCGGCCGTGACGGGCCTTTCAAGCCGGAAATGGAAGCGTCGCTATTGATCGCGACGATGAGACGGTCCCCCTGCCGGCGCGCGTCCTCCATCAGCGTGATATGGCCGACGTGCAGCAGGTCGAAGCAGCCGTTGGTGAACACGACCCGCTCCCCCTTCGACCGCCAGGCCGAGACGCGGCGCTGTAACTGCGGGAGCTCCAGCAGCTTTTCCGAAGCCTGCAGCTCGATCTCCGGCAGCAGGCTGGTGATCAGCTCGTTGCGTGTGATCGGGACCGTCCCGACTTTGCTTACGACGATGCCGGCCGCGACGTTCGCGAGCGGGACCGCCGCCTCAATGGGCAGACCGGAAGCGAGCGCGAGCGCAAGGGTGGCGATGACGGTGTCGCCCGCGCCGGACACATCGAACACCTGCCGGGCGACCGCCGGGAAGGTCCGCGTCCCTTCGGGCCGAACCACGGCGATTCCCTTTTCGCTGAGCGTCACGGTCAGGTAATCGAGGTCGAGCTGGGGCAGCAGCGCCGCGGCCGCGTCGAGGATCGCCTCGGTCTCGCGGGGCGCGATGCCGGTCGCCGCGGACATCTCCTGGAGGTTGGGGCAGATGGTGGTCGCGCCCCGGTAGCGAGAAAAGTCGCGGTGCTTCGGGTCGACCAGCACGGGCACGCCCGCCGCGCGCGCCGCGTCGATAACCGCGCGGCACACCTCCTCGCTCAGCACGCCCTTGGCATAATCGGACAGAACCACCGAGCGCGCGCCGGGCAGGGCCGCGTGGACCGCCGCAAGCAGGCCGTCGTACGCCCCTTGCGCGTAGCCTTTGGTTTTCTCCACGTCGAGCCGCAGGATCTGCTGCTGCCCGCCGAGGATGCGCAGCTTCGAAGTAGTGGGGTGGCCGGCGACAGCGGTCAGCGTCGCGGTCACGCCGGCCTTGGCGAGGCACGCTTCAAGCGTCGCGCGCTCCTCATCTTGCCCGGCAAAGCCGCATAGCGTGACGGGCGCGCCCAGGCCAGCGATGTTCATGGCCACATTCGCCGCGCCGCCAGGCTGCTCGCTGCGGTGGGCCATGCGCACCACCGGCACCGGTGCTTCGGGAGAAATGCGCTCCACATCGCCCCAGATATAGCGGTCCAGCATCACGTCGCCGACCACGAGCACGCGGGTATCGCGCCAGTCGCCCTCGATGCGGCTCACGATGCCATGCAGGTCTTCGATCACTTTCTCTCCGCCGCCTGAACCCACGCCAGCTCCACCCAGTCGCACAGCATGTGCCCGCACAGAATGTGGCCTTCCTGCACGCGGGCGGTGTCCCTCGTCGGGACGCATATGGTGCATTCGGCAAGGCCAGCCATGCGGCCGCCCCCCTCGCCGGTCATGGCGACAGTGTAGGCACCCACCTCGCGCGCCGCCTCCAGCGCCTCGATCACGTTGGGGCTGTTGCCCGAAGTCGAGATGCCGACGACGATGTCCCCCGGCTCGGCCAGGGCCAGGACCTGCCGCGAAAAGACCTGGTCATACCCGTAGTCGTTGCCGATCGAAGTCAGGATGGAGGTGTCGGTGGTCAGCGCGATCGAGGCCAACGGACGGCGCTCACGCCGGAAGCGCCCAACGAACTCCGCCGCCAGGTGCTGCGCGTCGGCCGCCGAGCCGCCGTTGCCGCACCACAGCACCTTTTTCCCATCCAGGACGGCCTCAAACATTCGCCGCCCCAGCGCCTCTAGCGTGCGCTGCTGCTGCTTCAACTCCTCGATCACGCGTAGGTGCTCGTCGAACGCGCGACCGAATACGGCTTCCCCGGTCAGTTCAGTCGTGGTCATCTTCCCGCTATGATACCGGGTGTGGACGATATCAAGGATGTGCGGACGGTGTTTCTGGACCGCGACGGCGTGCTGAACCGCAAAGCTCCGGAAGGTGAGTACGTGGCGCGCTGGGACCTGTTCCATCCTTTGCCGGGCGCATTCGACGCGGTAAGCCGCCTGAACCGGGCCGGGCTCAAGGTCTATGTCGTGACCAACCAGCGGGGCGTGGCGCTCGGCTTGTACACACTCGAAGACGTGACGCGCCTCCATGCCCTCTTCCAGGACGCCCTGCGGGCCCAGGGAGCGCACATCGACGGCTTCTTCGTCTGCCCCCACGACCGGGGCGTGTGCCGCTGCCGCAAACCCGGCCCCGGCCTCTTCGAGCAGGCCCGCGCCCTGCACCCGGGTGTCGGCTTCGACGCTTCCAGCGTGGTCGTCGGGGACTCGATCTCGGACATCGAGGCAGGGGTAGCGCTGGGCATGCGAACCGTGTTCATCGACGGGGAGCCGGAGACGCGGAAAGCCGGCGCTGCGCGAGCACGGGCGCTCGCCGGGGCGGTGTGCGGATCGTTGGGCGAAGCGGCCGCGTTGCTTGGTGCGGGCGCGTGATCGTCCGTTCCAAGCCCTCGCTGCTGGACTTGTTCACCGTTTTCCGGCTCTCGATCCTGAGCCGGGTTGCCCCGCGGATCGCCTTGCTGACGCTGGTTTCGGCCGTTGTATCAGTCTGGGCCGAGCAGGAACGAGGGCTCTTTCGGCAGCTGAACGCGACGCCTCTGACCCTGCTGGGCATCGCCGTTTCGATCTTCCTGAGCTTCCGCAACGGGGTTTGCTACGACCGGTGGTGGGAGGCGCGGCGGCAGGTAGGCGCGCTGGTCGCCGAGATGCGCTCGCTGGCCCGGGTCCTGGTCACGCTCGAGGGCGGTGACCGGGCGCGGCGCGAGGCGGCGGTGCTGTTGCTGGTACGCTACACGCACACCTTGATGGATGCCCTGCGCGGGCGTACCACCGGAAACGCGCCGGACAGTCTGCTTCGGGAGCATGCGCGCCTTGTCGCGGCGATGCTGCGCGACGGCGAGTTCGGGGAGATCTTGTTTCAGCGCTTCGACGAGCGTCTTTCCATGATCGCCTCGATCCAGGCAAGCTGCGAGCGGCTGCGCTCGACGCCGACCCCGTTCACCTACTCCCTCCTGCTCCACCGGACCGTGTACGTGTTCTGCTTCCTGCTGCCGTTCGGCCTCGCCGGAAGCCTGGGCTACGCGACGCCGGTGCTGTGCGCGGTTCTGGCCTACGCGTTCTTCGGACTGGACGCGATCGGCGACGAGCTGGAGCAGCCCTTCGGCGACACGATGAACGCCCTGCCGCTCGATGCGCTCGCGCGCGCGATCGAAATCAGCCTGCTGGAGACGCTCGGCCGAACGGACGTGCCTGCGCCGCTGGCCGCGGTCGACTCCGTCCTGATGTGATTGACTTAGAACATCATGCCCGATGTCCAGGAACCCGAAGCGAGCGCATTCCGCGGCAATCCCTTCCTCGAAGGCAACTTCGCCCCGGTCGAGGTGGAAACCACGGCGTTCGATCTGCCGGTTCAGGGGCGGATCCCGGAGGAGCTGGAAGGGCGGCTCCTTCGCATCGGGCCGAACCCGGTCAGCGTGCCCGACCCAAAGAATTACCACTGGTTCATGGGGCCGGGGATGGCGCACGGGCTGCGCCTGCGCGGGGGCAAGGCGGAGTGGTACCGCAACCGGTATGTCGTGTCTGAAAGCATCGCGCCCGCGCTGGGGCGGCCTGATTTGCCGGGCCCGACGAACGGCGACCGGGACAACATGGCGAACACCAACATCTTGGACATGGGAGGGCGCACGTACGCGATCGTCGAGGCGGGCAGCTTGCCGGTCGAGCTGACTTACGAGCTCGAAAGCGCGGCGCGGTCCAATCTAAGTGGAACCTTGAAGCATGGCTTCGCGCCGCACCCTA
This sequence comes from uncultured Acidobacteriaceae bacterium, assembly GCA_964247255.1. GTDB lineage: Bacteria > Acidobacteriota > Terriglobia > Terriglobales > Acidobacteriaceae > EB88. The sequence continues at coordinate 6,724 of CAXTTW010000046.1, read as the reverse complement.
AGTACGACCCGCGGACCGGCGAGTATCATGCGATCGCGTACCAGCCTGGGCTTTCGGCGTTGAGTTATCTTGTCGTCGGGCGGGATGGCTTGTCCCGTAGCGTGGCCGAGATCCCCGCGCCGCACTGCCCCATGGTGCACGACATGGCTTTTACCGCAACCTACGCCATCGTGCTCGACCTGCCCGTGGTCTTCGACCCGTCTAACCCCGTTTTCCGCTTCTCCTGGAACGCCGAGCGGACGCCGCGCATCGGCCTGGTACCCCGCAGCGGCGACCTGGCCGGCCTGCGCTGGGTGGAAGCGCCTTCCTGCTTCGTCTTCCACGTGATGAACGCCTTCGACGACGGCGCGGCGGTGGTGATGGATGTGGTGCGGCACCCGCGTATCTTCGACCGCAACAGTCCCGGCGAGGGGGAGCCGCGCTTGGTCCGGTGGCGGCTCGACTTAGTTTCCGGGAAGCTACACGAGACGGTACTTGAGGAGCGCGGCTGTGAGTTTCCCCGCTTCAACACGGCCTATGCCGGCCGCGAGTACCGCTTCGGGTATACAACTTCGATCGGCGCGGGTGACCGTATGGGTTCCGCGTACAAGCACGATGTGACCACCGCGCGGACCGAACGTCATGACTACGGCCCGGGGCGGGTGACGCTGGAGCCGGTGTTCGTACCCCGTCAGGGCGCGACAGCGGAGGATGATGGATGGGTGATGTCCTACGTCTACGACAGGGCGCGGGATGCTTCGGATGTGGTCATTCTGGACGCGCGGGAGTTCTCCGGCGAGCCGGTGGCGACGGTGAGGCTGCCGGTGCGGGTGCCGTTCGGGTTTCATGGGAACTGGGTGGGGGACCGTGGATGAGAGCTGGCCATCCCGCAATCGGCTCCAGGTTGGTCAGCTATCGCCCGAAAAAGTAGCCGACCTGAAACAGACCGCTGTCGACACCTGGGTTGCCAGCGGCTGTGCTCGCGTTCGAGATGTGATGGTAGCGGTACTCAACCCGGATCGAGCGATTGCCGAAGAAACTCTTCGATCTGTCTGGGGAAGGAAGTATTCGAAGCCCGCGCCGAACGCCAGCAGATAGTTGAAAGAGCCTGCGTCGTCCACAGGAATAGGTCGCGTCGAAAATGCATAGCCGCTCGAAAAACTCAGGACGGGTTGTAGCGGGGAGCTGCGGCGCAAATTTAGCTTGAGACCCACCGGACTGAATGCCTCGCCGAAAGTCCATCCGCGTCCGCATTGCGTGTTGGTGGTCACCGTGTCTGCTTGCATCCCTGATGTGACGGTTGAGGTGCTTACGCTTGGACGGCATGCGTTCGGTTGTCGTCTCGTGTACGAGGATGGCAAGAAAGGAACAGATCCCGCAACCGTCTGCGAAATCAGTAACTCAGGATCGCTCTCGAAGGAAACGGGGCGGAGTTCCAATAAGTAGTACAAGTCGATTTGCCTGGTGGCAACTACCCGGCGGGTGTAGCTGAAGCCGAAGGTAGCGAGCTTGCGATTCACCGACGAGCCGCGGAGAATCGGACTGGAATCGTTCGAGTACTCGCTGAAGATACCGAGGCTGTTCAAGCGGCTATATCGGGCATGCTCCAACGAAAGCTGAGCCACGCCAGGCGGGACAAATGCGGCGGCGAATGCCATACCCGAAAGAAAGCACTTCAGCTTGCGGTTTATGGCACGTTTTCCCGGCTTAGTGAGCAGCACTTACGCACCAATCGCCTGAAGCGTAATGAAAGTTTCCCGGACACCTTCCTCCAGCTGCGTAAACGTCTGCGCATACCCCGTGGCCCGCAGCGCGTGTAGGTCGGCCTCGGTGAAGTGCTGGTAGCGGGCGTCGAGGTCCTGGGGGAAGGGAATGTACTCGATCGGCACCTCGCCGTGGACGGCCATCAGCGCGCGGGCGACCTCGTTGAAGGAGCGCGAGACCCCTGACCCAGCATTGACGATGACGTGATACTGCTTGCGCTCCTTCACCGGCACGCCGATGCCGGCGAAGAAAAGGTTGAGCCGGCACAGGTCGCGGACGTAGACGAAGTCGCGGCGCTGCTCGCCGTGGGCGTAGCCGCCGGAGCCCTCGAAGAGTAGGATTTTCTTGGATTCGAGAATTTGTTTGGAGAAGTGGTGGATCACCGACGCCATGCGCCCCTTGTGCTGCTCGCGCGGGCCGTACACGTTGAAGTAGCGCAGCCCGACCGCGGTGATGGGCACGCGGTTGAGCAGGAACTGCGCCCGCAGGTAGTGGTCGAAGGTCAGCTTCGAGAAACCGTAAATGTTGAGCGGCCGCTCGTTGTCCGGGGTCGGGGAGAACTTGCCCGGGCCGCTGAGGCCGTAGACGGCCGCGGTCGAGGCGTAGACCAGCGGGGCGTGCATCTCGACGGCGTAGCGCAGCACCTCCTTCGAGTAGGTGAAATTGTTATCCATCATGTACACGCCGTCGTCGACCAGCGTGTTGGAGCAGGCACCTTGGTGGAAGATCGCTTCGACGCGTGGGAGGCCGAGGGAGCCGACGGCCAGCGCCCGGCGGAACTCGCGCTTGTCCATGTAGTCCACGAACTTCGCACCGTGCAGGTTGAGCGACTTGCGCGGGTCGGCCATGTTGTCGACGACCAGGATGTCGGCAATGCCCTGGGCGTTGAGCTCGTGAACGAGATTACTGCCGATAAAGCCGGCCCCGCCGGTGACGATGTACATGCGTTCTCCTAGGTGGTGGCGAGCTGCCGGGCGGCAAGCGCCCGCTGGGCGGCGTGGAACATCTCGTCCGGCGAGATGGAGGTGAGGCAGCGTTTGCGGTTCGTGATGCAAAGCTCCAGGTCGCAGTTGGAGCAGGATTCGCGGTGGTAGACGACCTGATGGCCGGGGCCCGCGGGGAACCAGATGCCCGGCTCGGTGCGGGAAGCGAAGGCGATGACGCAGGGCACGCCCGCGGCGGCGGCGAAATGCATGGGGCCGGAGTCGGGGCCGAGGAACAGCTCGGCGCGCGCGAAGGCGGCGGCCGTGACGCGGGGCTTGAGTTTGCCGCAGAGATTCAGAACGCGTCCGGCCCAGGCACCAGAGACCTCCTCTGCGACGGCATGGTCGTCTCTCGCGCCGACCAGCACGAGGCCGTGGTCCGGATAGGCGGTCGCGAGCCGGTCGAGCAGCGCCCGCCACGCGGGTGCGCCCCAGTCCTTGGCCTGCATCTTGGTGCCGGGGCCGCAGGCGATCAGGGGGCGAGGGGACAAAGGGGCGAGAACCCGGCCTGCCTCGGCTTTCTCGTCCGCGGTCAGATTCAGATCCCAGTTGCGGAGGTCATTCGCATCGATCATGCCGAGCGAGGCAAGCGAGCGGGCAAGCCGGGCTGCTTCGTGTTCCCAGAGACCGCCGGACTCCACGGGGGGCAGGTTGGTCCCAAGCGGGCCGGTCGGCAGACCGGCAATCTCCGGGATGCCGCAGGCTGTTGAGAAAAAGCGCCGGTCCCGGGCCAGCACGGCTTCGCCTCGAGGCTTGGTCAGGTAGACGAGCAGGTCCGGCTTGTAGGCGCGAATCCTGAGCGCGATCGCGGCCAGGGTGAATGGGTTACGCGTACCGACCGGGTAGGCCAGGTAGCCGGTGATCAGGCCGGAGTTGTCGAGGATCGACGATGCAGCCGGTGCCTTACCATGGACAGGCTTATTCGAGAGCAAGCGCCGCTCCGCCGAGGGGAACAGGCGCGCGAGCAGGTGCAGGGCTGGGAGCACCACCATGGTGTCTCCCAGCGAGCCGAGCCGGTAGATAAGGATGCGGCGAACTGCCTCATTCTGGAGATCCGGCTCGGCCATCGCGCGGGCGCTTACTTCCCGACCGGCGCGAGCATCTGGCTTTCGATCCAGGCGTAGGTCTTGCGCATCCCGTCGCGCAGCTTGATGGAAGGCTCCCAACCGAGATACTTGTGAATCAGCGTGTTGTCGGAGTTGCGGCCGTTGACGCCCTTCGGTGCATTGAGGTTGTAGCGGCGCTCGAGCTTAATGCCCGCGATCTCCTCGACGATATCGACCAGCTGATTGATCGTCACCAGCTCGCTCGATCCCAGGTTGATCGGCTCGTCGATCTCGGACTCCAGAATGGCTTGGGTGCCGTAGGTGCAGTCGTCGATGTACATGAAGGAGCGAGTCTGGTGGCCGTCTCCCCAGATCTCGATCTCGTGCTTGCCGCTTGCCTTTGCCTCGATCACCTTGCGGCACATCGCCGCGGGAGCTTTCTCGCGGCCGCCCTCATAGGTGCCGAGCGGACCGTACACGTTGTGGTAGCGAGCCACACGCGCGGTCAGGCCGTAGTCTTCGTCGAAATGGCGGCACATGCGTTCGGAAAACAACTTCTCCCAGCCGTAGCCGTCCTCGGGCAGCGCCGGATACGCGTCCTCTTCCTTGAGCGCGACCACGTCGGGGTTGGTCTGCTTCTCGCCGTTGTAGACGCAGGCGGAGGAAGAAAAGAAGAAACGCTCGACCCCGGCCTCACGCGCCGCCATGAGCATGTGCGTGTTCGTAAGGACCGAAAGCATGCACAGGGCTTTGTTGTTTTCGATGAAGCCCATGCCGCCCATGTCGGCGGCCAGCTGAAAGACGACGTCGGTGTCATTGGCGGCGGTCTGGCAGTTAGCCCGGTCGCGCAAATCCAACGACAGGTTCTCAACGCCCTTTGACGTTTGATACCACTCATCGAGCGGCTTTACATCGACAGCGCGAACTACATTGACGCCCTTGGCGAGCAGGTCCTTGACGAGGTGGCCGCCGATAAAGCCGCCTGCCCCGCAAACCACCACTTTCTCGTTCTTCAGCTTCATGCTTTCTCCTTTGTTGGCCGCTTGGCTGTCCAAAGATGCTGCCCGGCGAAACCCGTTGTTCGATCGTTTGCCTCAGTATCCTGGCGCTTCCTGGAGGCGTCAAGGTTACCGCAGTTTGGCTTGCTTCAAACACGCAGGGCGGGCACGCGATGGTTTTGCCCCACGCGTGCCGGCTCCTTCTGCGCGACCATCTCCTGGCGCCCGACACTCAGGTAGGTAAACCCGCGCGCCGCCATGTGCGCCGGATCGAACAGGTTGCGGCCGTCGAGGATGATGGGGTAGCGAAGGCTCGCCTGCAGACGTTCCAGGTCGAGCTCCGCGAACTCCCGCCAGTCCGTCAGGATGAGCAGCGCGTCCTTGTCCCGCGCGGCTGCATATGCATCCTCGACGTAGTGCATCGAGGAAGATGCGGGCAGCACCTCGGCGGTGCGCTCCATGGCCGCCGGATCGTACGCGTCGATCGAGCAGCCTTCACGCAGAAGCATTTCGACGATCTCGATGGCGGGTGAATCGCGAATGTCATCGGTGCCGCCCTTGAAGGCCAAGCCGAGAATGCCTAGCTTTTTACCGCGAAAGGTCCACAGTGCCGATCGAACCTTTTGGAAGAAGCGCCGCTTCTGCTCCGCGTTCGTCTTTTCGACTTCTGACAGCATACCGAAAGAGATGCCGCACTGCTCGGCGACATACCGGAACGCGGCTACATCCTTCGGGAAGCAGGACCCTCCATAGCCGATCCCGGCCTGGAGAAAACGCGGCCCGATGCGCGTGTCCATCCCGATCCCTCGCGCGACCTGCTCGACGTCCGCACCGACGGCCTCGCAAATGTTGGCGACGACGTTGATGAACGAGATCTTGACCGCGAGAAAGGCGTTTGAGGCATGCTTGATCAGCTCGGCCGCCTTGGTCGAAACGTGCAGCAAGGGCGGCAGAGCCTCCTCGCTGCAAGCGCCGGGCAGCGCGCCAGTCTGGCGGTAATAGCTGCCGCCGGTGAGCGGCTCGTAGATGGCGGTCATCAGCGCGGCGGCCCGCTCGGAGTCCGTGCCGACGACGATACGGTCGGTATGGAGGAAATCGGCGACCGCGGTACCTTCGCGTAGAAATTCAGGGTTGGACGCCACGTCGAAAAGCTCACGGGGAACGCCGTTGCGCTCGATGACACGCCGGATCCACTCATTTGTGTACACGGGAACGGTGCTCTTCTCGACCAGCACTTTGTAGGAGTCGATCGACCGGGCGATCTGGCTCGCGACCGCGTCGACATACGAAAGATCGGCCGATCCGGTTCCGCTCTGTGGGGTGCCGACAGCGATGAAGATCGCGTGGGCCTCGCGCGTAGCCTCGCGCAGATCGGTCGTAAAAGTAAGCAAACGGTCCCGGTGCCGGTCGAGAAGCTCTTTTAGGTGCTCCTCATGGATGGGCACCCCGCCCGCGCGCAGCATGGTGACTTTGCGCTCGTCATTGTCGACACAAATGACCCGGTGGCCGATCTCAGCGAAACAAGCGGCGGCGACCAGTCCTACGTAACCGGATCCGACGACCGCGATAGTGATGGGGCTTGGCATGGTTGAAAGCGTCCTGAAGTGGTTTTATCGGTCGCGGGAATTATTTTTTCCTGCTGCGATGGCTGGGCGGATCAGCGGATCGGCTTACGCGCCGCTGGATCTTTCTGAAATCCGGCCAAGCCTTGCGTCGGTTGCGTCAGGGTCGATTTCCTGCCGGTCTTGCCGTTTGTGCGGCGGTAATCTTTCAGATCCTGCTGATACACACTGTCTGCCTGGCTGATCGTCGCACCCCTTGCGAGCCGGGTCCGGCGCAGACGCCGTTCGTATTCTTCAAACGAGCCCGTAGGCCGCAGCGCCTGGGCGTTGAGGTTCGGGTTCAGTCTCGTCTTCGCCTGGTACACATCACCGCCGCTCACCGGGGCAAAGGG
>CAXTTW010000045.1:0-11390 GCA_964247255.1 uncultured Acidobacteriaceae bacterium | reverse complement strand
CCCCGGCGCCCCGGCCTGCGCCCGCCAAATCGTCCCCACCCCAGCCTCGGATAACCCCAAGTGCGTCACCTTTCCCTCCCCGATCCGCTCATCGACCGAGCCCGCGACCTCCTCGATCGGCACGTCCGGGTCCACCCGGTGCTGGTAGTACAGCTCGATCGCATCGATGCCGAGCCGTTTCAGTGAACCCTCCGCAGCCTCCTTGATGTACTCCGGCCGGCTGTTCAGCCCCTGCCACCCCGGCCGTCCATCCGCGTGCAGATTGAAGCCGAACTTGGTCGCGATCACCACCTTTTCGCGGTAACTTACGACTTCGAACGGTGGATGCAAGGCGCGACCAAGGTCAAGGTTAGTAAACTGGGCTCCAGCATGAGCTCACCCATGTCAGAAAGCTGAGGCCGCAAGAGAGCCCTCCCCAAGGACCTTTAGAGCGGCTGCAGCCGCGCCCTCATGAGTACTTCATCCTGGTCAGGTTTTCGATCAGTCCCGGCCCCGTCGGGTTCCACCCCAGCGTCTTGCGCGTCCACTCGCTTGACGCGGGCATATCCATCTCCGCGAAGTGAGCGAACCACCCGAAATGCTCGGCGGCCTTGTCCGGCTCAATCGATGCCGCCGGCACCTTCAGCCCTTTGCCGAGCGTTTCCGCGATCTCGCGCGCTGTCACTCCTTCCTCCTGTACCGCGTGGTACACCGTCGTGCCCGGCCGTGCCTGCTCGATCACCAGACGATACAGGTGAGCCACATCCTCAAGCGGAGCCGCGGCCCAGCGGTTCGCGCCGTCACCGACATAGGCCGCGACGCCCTTCTCGCGAGCTAATTGCGTCAGCAGCGGCACAAGCCCCTGCTTGCGCGTGTCGTGCACCTGCGGCAAACGCACGATCGCCACGCGCACACCCCGCTCGGCCGCGGCAGAGGCTGCCTGCTCAGGCTGCCTCGGGATCGCGCTCGAGCTTGCCGGCGGATCGCTTTCCATACGGAGATGCCCCGGTCCGCCTTCTGTCAGTCCAGTACCGGAGGTCACGACCAGAAGCTTTCCCGGCTCAAGCACCGAACCCAGGGCCTCGATCGCCTTCCGCTCGTCCTCGCCGTTCTGCGCGAAGTTCGAGAAGTCATGGCTGAACGCCAGGTTCACCACCGCATCCATGCCAGCCGCTCCCCGGCGCAGGCTGTCTAAGTCCTGCAGGTCTCCGCGATGCACCTCGGCTCCCGCTCTCTGCAATTGTTCCGCGCCGGCCTCACTGCGTGCCAGCCCGCGCACCTGGTGCCCCGCGTCGATGAGCTCCCTCACCAGTTCCGTTCCGATAAACCCTGTCGCTCCCGTGATAAAGACTCGCATCGGCTTGCTCTCCTTTTGTTTGCCGGCGTGACCGCGGAAGCTCCATGCCGGGATTGACGTCAGCGTTCCCGTCCAATAAAACGGAAACAGTCTCCGGTTATTTAGAGAAACGGGGACAGTCTCCGGTTGCATCTTTTTTGCAGTTTCCCTATGGCGCACAACCATCCCTCGACGCAGGAACACGCACGCAAGCTCCGCGCGGACGCGCAGCGCAACCGCGAACGCATCTTGGAAGCGGCCAGGCTTGCCTTCACCCGGCATGGAGCCGAGGCCGCGCTCGACGACATCGCGCGGGAAGCGGGGATCGGCTCGGGCACGCTCTATCGTCACTTCACCGGCCGCGATGCCTTGGTGGAAGCCGTTTACGCAAGTGAGGTCGAGAAACTTACCGCGGCCGGGCAGCGCTTCGCTGCTGCGATGACGCCGCTCGAGGCTCTCCGCTCCTGGATGCTTCTTTTTATCGACCACGTGGCCGCCAAGACCTTAATCCTGCCGGCCATGGATACCGTGCCGGGAGGCTCCAAACGCCTCATGGAAGGCGCGCGCGGCCGCATCCACGCCTCTTTTCTAGCGTTGATTCAGGGTGCCGTCCAAAGCGGCGAGCTGCGTTCAGATACCGATCCGGATGACCTCATCCGCGCCCTCGTCGGTGTCTTTCACACGACCGCTCTGCCGGGCTGGGAACCGAGCGCCCGCAGAATCGTCGACATCCTCATTGCAGGTTCACGCCCGGGGAGCGATCAGCCTTGCGCTCCATCCCCGCCTGTGAAGGAGCAAGCGGAGCAGATATCTCAGCCGTGAGCAAGCCGCGGAACGGGGCGGCTGCCTTGCAAACGAGCTCTCCGTAAGTCAGCCGCGCGCCGCTTTCCGGGGTGACTCCAAGCGGTCTACGAGCCGCGAGCTCGGCTTGATTCCCGGATGAGAAGCCCCGAAGCGGCAGCAAGCACTTCGCCGGACTGGAAAATCGTGTACGAGGCCGCTTCTAGATGTGCATGATCTCCGCTTCCTTCTTCTTGCTCAGCTCGTCCAGGTGTTTGATCTGCTCGTCCGTCAGCTTCTGCACCTCGTCCAGCGCGCGCTTCTCTTCATCCGCCGAGATCTTCTTCTCCTTGCTCGCCGTCTTGATCTGCTCGTTGCCTTCACGGCGCACGTTGCGTACCGAGGTCTTGTGCTCTTCAAGCACCTTGCTGAGCTGTTTGACCACGTCGCGCCTCCGCTCTTCCGTCATCGGCGGGATGTTCACGCGGATGTATCGTCCGTCATTCGACGGGTTGAAGCCGTGCTCCGGCGACCGCAGCGCCTTTTCGATCTCCGCGATCGTGTTCGGATCGCGAGGCTGGATGACCAACTGATTCGCCGTCGGCGCGGTCAACTGCGCCATGCCGGTCAAGGGGGTCGGCGAGCCATAGTAATCCACGCGCACATTGTCGAGCATCTGCACGCTAGCCTTCCCTGTCCGGATGCCCTGGATGCTGTGCTGAAAATCGTTGACCGATTTGTCCAGAAGCCGTTTCACGTGCTGGTGCGTGTCTTTCAAAGCCGGGGTCGTTGCCAAAGTGGAAGGGGGCATGCCTGCGTCTGTCCTGTATCGGGAGTCGTCGATCCAACTGTCAGATTGTAAATGCCCGCAGCCCTTGCAGGGTCCGGATTCCCGGCCTGGCACGGACCGCGTGGGAATGCATCGCGGAAATTTCCCTGGCTGGCCTGAACGAAAATGCTCATTGTGCCGATAAGGGACGCACGAGTATGCAAGCACGACGTTCCACTCCCCTCAGCTTCGCAGGCTTCGGTGCCGTGCTCTCCCTGGCGCTGGGGCATATAGCCGCGCTCGCATTCCTGCGGTCACCCGTCCTCGTCAGCAACCTCGTCCAGCTCCTGTCGACCCTGCTCGCGCTCCTTGCCTGTCTGCGGCGCGTTGCTCTGGCTCGTGAACAGTTTTTCCGGTACGTCTGGCTTCAGCTCGGCATTGCCTTCGCGATCTGGTTCGCGGCGCAGGGCTTCTACCTTTCCTTTCTCGTCGCGCACAAGCCCATGCCGTCCTTCCCATCCACGGCCGACGCGCTCTGGCTCTTTTACGCCTTTCCGATCCTCATGGTCACGGTCACCCGCAGAACCGGCACCAGATGGGACTGGGTCAACTTGCTCGATGCAGCCCAGGCGGGGCTTTTCTTCTTCGTTCTCGACGCCCTCGTGCTTTCGCACTCCCGCCTGCTTTCCACTGCGGTCGCGAACGATGTACAGGGCATTGCTCTCACCATGGCAGGAGCGATCCGCTACTCCATGGCCGCCCCTGGTCCGGAAAGGGTCTTCTTCCGCAATCTCGGCATCTATCTCGCAACTTCCGCCTCGCTGACCTCGCTGACCCTCCATCTTGGCGCTTCCAGATACACCCGGTGGTCCGACCTTTGCTGGACCGCTCCGTTTCTGCTTTTCTGCACGCTGGTCCTTGCGAGCGGCCGCCGTCTCTCTTCTCCGCACGAGGAGGCGCGCATAGCTTCGCTCCCCAAGCACCTTCAGGCCGTCAGCAGCCTGGGGCTCGCGATCCTGTCTACCTTTGCCGGGGCTGGCCTCGAAGTCATTCACCCCGTAGCCGGTCTTCTGGTGATCGCTCTGGGCTTTCTCATGTTCGCCGTGCGCACCGGCGCACGCGAACTGCAGCTCCACAGAGCCCATGACACGCTTGAGCATGCCGTGCTGCACGACCCTTTAACCGGTCTCGCGAACCGCGCGCAACTCCGCCGCGAGCTCGGCTTGCGCCTCGACGGAAAACCCGGCCGGGACGGGCGGGCCGCGCTTTTGTTTCTCGACCTCGATCGCTTCAAGACCATCAACGACGGACTCGGGCATGCATTCGGCGATCAACTGCTGATCGCGATCGCCCAAATCCTGCGTTCCACCGCCCACGAGGCCGGCGACCTGGTCGCGCGCCTGGGCGGCGATGAATTCGTCGTCCTCACGGAATGCGGAAGCGAAAGCGAGGCCCATGGCCGGGCCCACGCCTACCTTCACCGTCTCCGGAAACCGCTGTCTCTCGACGGCCGCGTTTTCCATCTCACCGCCAGCGCCGGCGTCGTGCTCGCTCAGCCCGGTGCCGGCCCCGACGAACTGCTGCGCAACGCGGACTGTGCTATGTATGTCGCGAAGAGCCGCGGGAGGAATCAGGCCAAACTGTTCGAAACTTCCATGATCCAACGTGCCACCGACGAGCTCTGGCTCGAAACGGACCTTCGCGAAGCCGTCTACTCCGGCGGGATCTCGGTCGACTACCAGCCCATCTACTCGCTCGCCGGCCACGGAATCGTAGGATTCGAGGCTCTCGCGCGCTGGCGTCATCCCACCCGCGGCATGATCTCCCCCGGCCTGTTTATTCCAGTCGCTGAAGACACCGGCCTGGTCCTCGAACTGGGCAAGCAAATCCTGCGCGAAGCCTGCCGGCAGATGGAGAACTGGAATCGGGTTTACCGCCGCAATTTCTACGTGAGCGTCAATGTCTCGGCCCGTCAATTCGCCGACTCGAACCTGCTCGCAAACGTTCGCTCCGTCTTGGAGGAGACCCAGTTTTCCCCGAATCGCCTGAAATTGGAGATCACCGAATCCGTGCTCATCAGCGGCGTTCAGACCGTCGAGGCGGTATTAACGGCAGCCCGGCGTTTGGGCGTCGAAATTTCGCTCGATGATTTCGGCACCGGCTACTCCTCACTCTCCTATCTGCTCCGCTTTCCCTTCGACGTGGTTAAGATCGACCGCAGCTTTGTCCAGTCTCTCGATCGCGACCCGCAGCGCGCCGACCTGGCCGAAATGATTGTGCGTCTGGCAGCCCGCCTCGGCAAGAAGGTGGTCGCGGAAGGCGTCGAGACCGTCGAGGAACGTCAATTGCTGGAGCGCATGCAATGCGATCTGCTTCAGGGCTACCTTTTCTCAAAGCCGCTTGGGCCCGCTGCGATAGAAGCACTCCTTCAGCGTCATGCCGAGCCGTCGGCTTGGCCCTATGAGGAAGAGTCGCAAATCTGGCGTCCCACAAAAACCAGACCGGACGCCTCCTCCTTGCCGCGCCATGGTCCGGTGTCGTGGGAGCAGCCAGGAGCCGCCGCCTCGATTCCCGCGTAGCGCCTCAGCTCCCGGGAGAACGCGACTGCAGATCACACGACCTGCGCCGCGCCCGCCTGCTCGTGAGCGTGATAGCTCGATCGCACCAGCGGTCCACTCTCCACATGCCGAAATCCCATCCGGAGCGCTTCCTCCTTCATAGAAGCGAACTCCTCCGGCGCATAGTACCGTGTCATCGGCAAATGATCCCGCGATGGACGCAGATACTGGCCGACCGTCAAGACATCCACCCCTGCCGAGGCCAGGTCCGCGAACACCTGCAGCAGCTCGTGCGTTTCCTCGCCGAGCCCGACCATCACGCCAGATTTGGTCACCATCGCCGGGGCGAGCTCCTTCGCATACCGCAGCAGCCGCAGCGTCCGTTCATAGCGAGCCCCGGACCGCACTGCCCGGTATAAGCGCGGCACTGTCTCCGTGTTGTGATTCAGGATCTCCGGCCGGGCATCGACGACCGTGCGAATCGCCTCCTCGCTGCCTTGGAAATCGGGAATCAGGACTTCGACCTGGCAGCCTTGACCCTGCTCGCGGATGAGACGGATCACCTCGGCGAACATCTGAGCCCCACCCACGATGTCATCGTCCCGGTTGACGCTGGTAATGACCGCAAACTTAAGCCCGAGTCGGCCGACCGCCTCGGCGACCCGCCGCGGCTCGTCTAAGTCGATCGGCTCCGGACGCCCCTTCGGCACCGCGCAAAAGCCGCAGCGGCGCGTGCACACGTTGCCGAGCATCATGAAGGTCGCCGTGCGATGACTCCAGCACTCCCCGATATTCGGGCAGTGCGCCGACTCACACACGGTATGGAGGTTAAGCGACCGTGCCAACTGCTTCAAGTCGTGGTAGTTCTCGCCGACGGGCGCGCGCGCCTTCAACCAGGCAGGCTTGGGCGCGAGCTTGCGAACAGATAGATCGATCTGGATTAGAGAAGCTGTTTCCATCGCGCCCAGGGCTGCCATCAGATAGAGTCTACCTCGCGCGGCAGGCCCGTTACCCACTCCTTCCTGGACGAAAATAGCGGCCCGGGTGCTCCTGCTTTGTCAGGCGCTTTTACAACCGGCTCCGGCCCCTCCCCAACAGCAAGTACAAGATGACGACCAGCAGAACGAGGCTCAAACCGCCGCCGCCGTAATAGCCCACACCAGGGCCCATGTAATACCCGCCGCCGCCGAAGAGAAGAAGAAGAATGACCAAAATCAAGATTAATGGCATGGGCGGGAGTTTAGCACAGGCGTCGCAACCGGGTCCGCTGCGCCACGACGTCACTTACGCAGCCCCCTGATTGCCGCTGCGAATCCATTCAGGGCACCGCGGAAAAATCGCCTTACTTTCGGTATGCCCTTATTCCCGTTTTGGGAATGGCTCCGAACTCTTTTGCTTTCGCGCCGCGCTTTTTCGCGTCCTCGATCCAGAGCCCTCGGTTAACGTAACGCCATGCGTCTTGCCCTCGCTCTCGTGCTCGCTTCCTTTTTGCCACTCTCCACCGCGCTCGCGGCGGCGAAAGCGAAGGATGCCGATCCTAGCAAACCTAAGCCCGCCAAGCCTCCACGTGTCCACTCGATCGCCCTTGGGGCGTTCAAGCGCGTTCCTTACTCCAAGCTCGGCGACCCGGCCGGCGCACTCGCCTCTGACACTGAGCTCAAGGTCCGTCCGCTTGTAGTCGACGGCCGCGTCAAGGACTGGACCGCGGGCGAAGCGCATGACGTCACCGATCGCTCCTTTGCCGTCCGGCGCGCCCTCCGCATCAACGACGCTCTGCCTTCGGACAAGGCCGACCACTGGGTTTGGCAGCGCGGACCCTGGCTCCTCGTCGACCGGGTCGCCGGCCATACCGCACCCATCAAGCTCCCCGACTACGACCCTTCCGTCTCCGACGTCAGCTGGTTCCGCGACTACGCCGCCTACTGCGGTCTTACCTCGACCGCCAAACAGCTCTATGCAGTCGTAGCGCAGGTCGCCGCCCGCAAGCCGCTCGTCGTCAGCAAGCTCGGCCCCTGGGACGCCGCCGCGCCGCGCATCGCCGCTGCCTGCGCGCCCGCGCAATGGCAGCGCGAGCCGCTCCGAATCACGTTTCAAGCCTCGGGCGCACAACCCGCCTCCTTCGATCTGGTCGGTTCCTCCGCCGTCTTGGTCGAGGAAGGCGACGCGGAGGAGGCTTCCGCCGTTCCGGACAAGTCACGCTGAGGTCGTACCATCAGGATATGGAATCTTTCGAGCAGCTCCTCACCGATGCTGAACGTGCCCACGGCCACCTTTGCGCGGGTCAGATCCTGGGCGTCCGTATGGCCATGCTCGCCTGCACGCGCCTGGGCATTGAAGACCCGCGCGGCCGCGACCGGAAACGCCTGGTGACTTTCATTGAAATCGACCGCTGCGCAACCGATGCCATTGGGGTCGTCACCGGCTGCCGGCTTGGAAAACGCGCCCTCAAGTTTCGCGACTGGGGGAAAATGGCCGCCACGTTTATTGACCTAGCTGACGGACGCGCCCTTCGCGTCTCCTCCACGGAAAGCTCCAAACAGCGCGCACGCGAACTCCACCCGGAGATTGAAAACAAAAACCGGCAGCAGATGCTCGCCTACCGCGAACTTCCCGATGCCGACCTTTTCACGGAGCAGTGGGTCTCGGTCTCGCTCGAACCAAAAGAGTTTCCAGGCTACAAAGGGGAGCGCATCGCGTGCGAGGCCTGTGGCGAGGGCATCTCCTACGAGCGGTGGATCGAACGCGACGGCAGAAAGCTATGCCTGAGCTGCGCGTACCCTGAAGCCCGCTACTACCAACCCGCCGGCAGCCCGTCTGTTTCTCAAGCGGCACCAGTCGAGACCCCGCGCTGCGAGTGCCCCTGAGCCCCTACACCCTTCCGGGTTCATTAACGCGTCCGCGCGCTGTCACGGAGGGCAGTGCAAACGCCACTCCTACGAAGAGCGTCGTCGCAATCAGGTCGTTCCGGTAGAACGGCAATCCCGCCGCGTAGCACGCGTTCAGCCCCGTCCACGTGTGCGGATACCAAGAACCGGGCGAGGCCCAGACGGCGAAGTTGCTAGCGAGGAAGAATGTGGTCGAGCTCAACCCGCACGCGCCGATAACCTTCTTCCAGTCCGGCCCGCCACGCAACATGGCCCACCCCAGAACCAGCGCCAGGCCATACCAAAGCCAGGTCACCAGGTAGGCCTGGGCGTGAAATGCGTACCCATACACGACCTGTGTCAGGTACCAATCCGAAGTAGCCAGAACTGCGACTGGGACGGCAAACGAACGCGGGTTTTCCCGAGCACCCCAGAGCAGCAGCGAACCGCCGACAGCAGTGAAGCTCCACCATGGATGCGGCAGGACGTGGCTCAAAACGGCCGCGAGCAAAAGAAGCAAGGACGTCAAGGAATGATCCTCCACATCCATTCTCGCACCGATTCTCACGCGCGCAAGCTCAAGTGGTGGCCCCATCCGTAATCGCCGCGTTCCGCTTGCCTTGCTGGGTTCGCTGCAACCGCCTTGCAAAAATCCTGAGTGTCGCGGCTACCGGTACGGCAATGAGGGCACCGACAACTCCCGCAATCTCCCCGCCGGCCAGGACTGCGAAGATCTGCAGCAAGGGATTAATTTCCAAGGACTTTCCCATGATCCTAGGCGCACTGACGTAATCCTGCGCGAGTCGCCAGGCCCCGAGGAAAAGCACCAGCCAAAGGACATGATTGAAGCCCGCCAGCACGGAAATAATTACGATCGAAACGGCCGCGACCGCGGGACCGACCACGGGGATGAACTCGAGAAACCCCGCAATCGGACTCAGAATAAATGCATAAGGAACCTGGAGAATGCTGAGTACGATCGTAAAAGCGGCCAAAGTCAGCACGGCAAGGATAATCTGCGCACGAATATAACTGCCGAGCATGACATTCACGTCCCCGAGAAGCCCGGCAATGGTCTCCTTCTCGAAGGGGGAGCGCCCCATGCCGACCGCCCCTTGCGCGATCTCTACCCCCTGCTTCAGAAAGAAGAGGCTGAGTATAGGAATCAAAATCAGCCACCAGACGTGTTGGATCGGCGAGGCCAGCTTGGACCCGATAATTTTGCTGTAGCCCAGAATGTCGCCGCGGTGATTGACCAAAAACTCCTGCGCCTGGGTCACCACCGCCGGGCGCAAATTGTGTGCGCGTCCGAAATTTCGCACCAACTCACCGGACGCGACTCGGTCCAGCAGCGAAGGTAAACTCACCGTCAGCTGCTTGCTCTCATCTCCAATCGGCGGCCCTACCAGGAAACCCAACCCAACTAACACTCCCAACAGCGCCATGTAGACGATAAGGATTGCCTTGCCTCGCCCGCGCAGCGGCCGCTCCAACTTCGCGACCAGCGGCTCGAGAAAATAGGCGAACAAGATCGCGAACAGAAATAAGGTAAGCGTCTCACGGGCCGCCTTAAAGAACAGCAGCAGCACCGCGTAGCCCAGGATGGTCGTCAGAATGCGAGCCGTTTGTATGTCCCAGAGCTGGTCGAGAAACGTAGGAGGCCGATCGGCGGCCTCACTCCGGCTCCTTGTTCCATCAGCGGGCAAGTCCGGTTCAACAAACCGCTCGTCTCGGACCGGAGCCGGAGCCGCGCTTGCCACGACTAGGCTTTCGCGTCCTGGATTGCGCCGCTTACCGCATGCGCCGCCTGTCCGGCCGTATCCTTCACGCGCCCCGCAGCTTCATCCAGCAAACCCTCGCCTTGCGTCGAGCGATCCCCCGTCAGCTTGCCTAAGCCCTGCTCCAGCTTGCCGCCCAGCACGCCGCCGGTCCCGGTTACGCGCTGCTTCGCACCCCACATATCGGCCCGTCCGCTGAACTCATCCAGCCCATCGGCCGCTTGCATCGATGCCGACCGGTCGTTCAGTATCACATACGCCGCCACACCTAGCGAGGCCGCGCCCAAGACCCAAAGTATCTTACCCATGACGATTTAATCTCCGTTCACACAGATGCCAACCCTTACGGCGGAGATGGCCTGCCTACCGTTGCAGCCGCCCGTTCATCCATTCGCCCAGCAACTCACCCCCTGGGCCGACCGCAACCCAGCCGCTCAGTACATCGGCCCGGTCCCCTCCGAGCGGCCCCAGCGCTTCGGATGCGAAACGCAAGTCTCGAAAGCGCACGCCGGTTGCGCCCGTCGGCAGGTCCGCGACGCCGGGCGGTGCCGTGGATCCCAAATCCTCCACCACCGGCCAGCTCGACCAGTCGCCGTAAACCCTGCCCAGGAAACTCTGCTTCGCGGCAGCTACCGCCCGGGTCGCCTTCGGCTTTTCGAGGAAACGCTCCTCCCCTACCTCGCCTCCGCTCGTCCGCACCGTCACCGTCCGGTACCGCGCCCCCACATCGGCCAGGCCATGCCAGGCAAACGGGTCCGCGATTGAAGGCTCAGCCGCCACCCTCCGCGCAGCCGGGCCCGTCGAAGCAACTAGCCGCTCAGCCTTGCCATGCTCCACGGCCCGCACGCCCCACAGCATCCCCATCAGCGTCAGCGCCGCGATCGCCGCTCCGCGCCCGCGCAACTCCCCCGTCCTCCGCCGCCGCATCTCGCCCTCGACCAGCCCCAAAATCGCGGGCAGCCCCAGCCCCAGAAGCAGGCACGCGAAGATCAGCGGGTCGAAGATGAACACAAACGAGCCCGCATACCAGTGCGGGTCCCAGGGGTAAAACGGCCGGAGCCCGTAGCTGTTCGTCCAGTCCAGCAGGTGGCTGCCGTCGGCGAGCAGCGCCAGCACCCACACCCACACCCACCGCACCGGCTGTGCCGGTCGTGGCAGCAGCCGCGCCAGCACCCACACCAGGCCCGTCACCAGCAGCGCCATCCCCGGCGCGCCCACGAGCGTGTGGGTTATGCCGCGGTGGTGCGCGAACCCCGTCACCGGCCCGCCCCGCCCCCAGGCCCCGTCGCAGTACGCGGCTAACGCCGCCAGCCTCCACGCGCGCCG
>CAXTTW010000044.1:0-11409 GCA_964247255.1 uncultured Acidobacteriaceae bacterium | reverse complement strand
CGCTCCGGCGCTCGCCACCGTGTACGCCTGGGCGGAGGCGACCGCGAGCGGGGCCAGGTACATGACCAGGTTGGTAAAGGCGAACTTGGTCGCGGTCAGCGAGTCGACCAAAGCCAGCATCGGCGCCCGCCGCGCCGGCGTCACCCGGCGCAGGGCCAGCGCGAACAACAGGGCGAACACGGCGACCTGAAGGATCTGGTTGGTCGCCACGGCTTGCGCGATGTTCTCCGGAAAGGCGTGGAGCAGGAACTCCTGCCAGGTGAGCCGGGCGGCTACCGGCGGGGCGGCTTGCGTTGGGAGAACGAGGCCCGCCCCTGCCTGCGAGAGATGGATCGCGACCAGCCCGAGCGCGAGGGCGGCGGTGGTCAGCCCTTCAAACAGGAGCAGGGAGCGCCAGGCGAGCCGCCCCAGCTTCGCCTCGTCGGACGGCCCGGCGATCCCGGTGACGAGCGTCCCAAAAACGAGAGGGGCGGTGATGGTCTTCACCAAGCGGAGAAAGATGTCGGAGAAGACGCGGGTGTCCACGGCCATGCGCGGCAGGTCCAGGCCGAACTCCACCCCGGCGAGCATGGACCACAGAATCCATGGGGTTAGGCTCTTTGTGCGCAGGGCGAGTACGGCGAGTACGAGAAGCGCGGGCAGGCGAAGGATGCCGAGGTGTAAACCCAAACCCAGCGCCCACGCCAAAGAGGCAAGAGCCGCGAGCCACGGGAAGCGATGCGCGGCTCTCATTGCCCCGGTCACGGGACCAGCATAGCGGGTCGTCTAGCTCGCGGCGGGGGCGGCGTCGCGGTTGTGCGCTTCGGCCGGCGGGTGGGTCGCTTCAACCGCAGTGAAGGTTTCCAGAAACGTATAGCTGTGCTCGGCTCCCTTGGGCACGATCCATGAGCTGCCGGGCTCGAGTTTGACGGTCTGCCCTTCCAGGGTGAGCTCGGCGCGCCCTCCCAACACATAGCCGACCGTCTCGTACTCGCGCCGCACCGGCGTCGATGGCGTGCCGGGCTCTTCCTTTTCCCACAGGCGCATCGAGATGCCCCGTCCGCTCGCCAGGAGGCGCTGCCCCTGCGAGCCCTTCGGCGCTCCCGCCGCTTCGACCTTTGTCACGGATGTGTCTGCCATTGTCTCTCCTCAGGCGCTTGGATGCCGCCGCGCTCAGGAGAGGTCGCCGGCAAGCTCATCGGAAGGGTGCGCGAGCTCGACCTCGAATCCCTCGTGGATGCCGGCCAGCGCTTCCTCGCGGCCGAGCGTGCCGGACTGCTCAAAGGTTATGGCGATGTGGCCGGCCAGGTCGGCGAGCATGACGCCCCAGGCTTGCGGGTCGTCCCACACGCCGGCCCGGAGGGAGATGTGCTGCTCGCCATCCGCGATCCAAACGCGAAGCAATTCGAAGGAGCGGCGGTCGTTGCGGGCGGCATCGGGAACGCGGAGCTGGGTGGTTTCGGACATGGAGCTATTGTCGCCCGGGCGGGAAGCAGATCGATATCGGCTGGAGTGGCAGGGATACAAGCAACTCCGGCGACGAAGTGCGGAATCCTCTCTAGCGAGAGCCATCCGCACTTGGCTTTCGCTCAAGAAGAACCCACGCCTCTCAGTCGAGATATGAGTTCTCCGGCATCCATCACCGCTGTGCCGACCCACTGAGCAGGATCGCCTGACTGTGGGGATCGAGCGAGAGCAGGAATAAATGGGTTGCATCTATTTGGTACTGGACGAGGGTCGCCGGCGAGCCGTCCGGACCTTGCTGCATCTTCGACGAAAGCAGGCTGCGTCCGTTCTGATCCGCGGCCTGCACGGTGTAAGCCTCTTGAAGCGTTGACTGTACCGTAGTGCCGAAACTCTGATCGTAGGTGAAAACAATGGGCGTGAAGCTTGATGGATTGAAGCTCTCCAAGCCTGTTACCGCAATGGGCAAGGCTTGCTGTCCGCCGGCTACACAGCTGGAATCACAGGCGCTTTCACCTGTCAGCCGGAAAGCGTAGTCCGCGGTCTGCGCTGTTATCTTCGAGAAGCTTGCGGGGTCTTGCAGCGCAAGCGTACCACTACCTACAAACGCGCCCGGCTTCAAGGCGGTAAGCGTTGCCGATTGAACCTTGGCGAACGTTTGCGCGCCAGGTACGGAGATGGAGAGAATCTGGGAACCGAACGGCGTGTTCAGCATGACCGTGCCGCGGCCATTGTTCTCCAGGATGTATTTGCCTGTAAGCGCGAAGCCGGGAGCTGCTGCCTGTGGGGCATTCAGGTCGGCGATACCGCCGATGATATTGCCCTGGCCGTCAGCCGTGAAACTGCCGATCACGGCGCTTTGATTCGAGTTTCCCGGGCCACCAAGGCCGCTGATGCCCTGAAGAAGGAAGGCATATTGTCCATGTAGGGCCGCAGCGGCTGCGCCTCCACCGACCGTAAAGCTCGAGAGCAGGCTCAGGTTTCCGTTTCCATTTCCGGGGTAGTTGGCGGCGACCTGATAGAAACCCGCCGGCAATCCCGCGATCGGGACCCGTGCCGCGCCGCCGGCATCCGTGGGAACAGTGACGTTGAGCGTGTAGTACGGAGGCGCGTTATTGGAGACGCCGACGCGGAAAAAGACGTTCGTGTTCGGCGGGCAGACCTGGATCACAAGGGAGAACGGCTGCTGCGTTCCGATGTAGGCAGGGTTCGTCGTGATCCCCTGTTGCACCCCCTGGGGACACGATGGCGCTGCTTGAGCGAGAGCGGGAATGGTGCTGGCGAGAAGAAAAGCACCCAGGAGCGTTGAATCACTTGCGAAGTTCATGAGGGCGACCTTTTCAGCAAATTGAAGAATGCGCCGATACTACACGCTTTCGGCCATTTTTCGTGTAAATGTTTCCGGGGCTGCTTGACACTCAGGCGCGTGTGCACGAGAGACCGCTTTGAAGGTCCCAGCCGCCAATTACTCGTCCTTCTCCCGCAGCTTCGCCAGTCCGGCGAAGTCCTCCAGCGTCGATGTGTCGCCCTTGATCTCGCCGTGAGCGGCCAGCTCTCGCAGGAGCCGGCGCATGATCTTGCCGGAGCGGGTCTTCGGCAGCGCTTCGACGAACCGGATGTCGTCGGGCCGGGCGAAAGGGCCGATCTCCCCGGCGACCCAGGCGCGGAGCGCGTCCCGCAGCTCGCCCGAGGGCGCCTGCCCGGTCCTGAGCGTGACAAAGCAGCTGATGGCCTCGCCCTTGAGCTCGTGGGGTTTGCCGACCACAGCAGCCTCCGAAACGGCCGCGTGGGCGACCAGGGTCGACTCGATCTCCATGGTCCCCAGCCGGTGGCCGGACACGTTCAACACGTCGTCGACCCGGCCCATGAGCCAGTAGTAGCCGTCCGGGTCCACGCGCGCGCCGTCGCCCGAGAAGTAGAAACCGGGAACTTCGGACCAGTACGTTTTCAGGTACCGGTCGTGGTCGCCCCAGATGGACCGGGCCACCGACGGCCATGGCTTGGTCACGACCAGCAGCCCGGCATGGCCCTGCGGCACCGGCGCGCCCTCCTTGGTAACAATGGCCGGCTCGACGCCGAAGAAGGGCACGGTCGCGGAGCCTGGCTTGGTCGCGACCGCCCCGGGCAGGGGCGTGAGCATGTGCGCGCCGGTTTCGGTCTGCCACCAGGTGTCGGAGATGGGGCAGCGCCCGCGGCCGACCTCGGTGTGGTACCACATCCACACTTCGGGGTTGATGGGCTCGCCCACCGTGCCGAGCACGCGCAGGGTCGCGAGCGAGGCTTTGCGCGGATACTCCGAACCCCACTTCATGAAAGCGCGGATCGCGGTCGGCGCTGTGTAAAAGACCGACACCTTATGCCGATCGATGATCTGCCAGGTTCGGTCGGGATCGGGGAAGGCCAGGGCGCCCTCGTACAGCAGCGTGGCCACGCCGTTCTGGAGCGCGCCGTACAGCACGTAGGAGTGGCCGGTGATCCAGCCCACGTCGGCCGTGCACCAGAAAACGTCATCCGGGTGAAGGTCGAAGACCAGCTTGCTCGTCAGGTATGTCTGGACCGAGTAGCCGCCCTGCGTGTGAAGCAGGCCCTTGGGCTTGCCGGTGGTGCCGGAGGTGTAGAGGATAAAAAGCGGGTCCTCGGCGGCGAGCGGCTCGGGCGGGCAGGCCGGGGCGGCTTTCGCCATTTCGTCGTGCCACCACAGGTCGCGACCGGGCTGCATCGCGATCTCCGAGCCCGTGCGCCGGAGGACGACCACGCCGCGAACCGCCGGGCACCGCTTCAGGGCTTCGTCCACCGCGGACTTCAGCTTGATCTCCGCGCCCCTGCGCCAGGTTCCGTCCTGGGTCAGGATCACGCGGCAGTCGGCGTCGAGCACGCGGTCGGCGATAGCCTGAGGCGCGAACCCACCGAAGATGACCGAGTGGACCGCCCCGATGCGCGCGCAGGCCAGCATCGCGACCGCGACCTCGGGCGTCATGCCCATGTAGATGGCGACGCGGTCGCCCTTCTGGACGCTGAGGGCGCGCAGCATATTAGCGCAGCGGGCGGTTTCGTCGCGGAGCTCACGGAAGGATAAGGTGCGTGTTTCGCCGGGCTCGCCCTCCCAGATAAGCGCCGGACTCGCGCCGCGGCCCGCCTCGACGTGGCGGTCCAGGCAGTTGTGGCTCAAGTTGATGAGCCCGTCGGCGAACCAGCGGATCTGGGGGTCCGGCTTGCCTGGCGACCACTCCAGACCCTCGGTGGGCGTGCGAACCCAGTCGAGCTCCCGCGCGATATCGAGCCAGAACGCATCCGTCTGCTCGACCGAGCGGCGATACAGCGCGCGGTAGGCCTCGAGCGAAGGCACGTGAGCCTGCGCGGCAAACGCCGCGGGCGGAGGGAAAAGGCGCGTTTCCCGAAGCGAGGAGGAAAGGTTGGGGGTGTCCGGCATCGTCTGGCCTCGCCCTACGGTAGCGGGGTGTCCGGGGCGGAAGCAAGCGCCGGGTGCCCGAGGGAGCGAGTCTTTAATATTTGCGCTTTGGCGGACGGGTGCCGTAGAAAGAATGCGGGAAGCGAAATGGCGCCGGACGTGCGGCGAAAGGCCGGGTGGGGGATGAGCACAGCGAGCGCGGTAAGCAGGGTTGCCGGCGGGGCAGGGTTTCTGGATCGGGAGCGCACCGTCGCTCCCCAGGGTTGGAGTCGCTGGCTGGTGCCCCCGGCCGCGCTGGCAGTCCACCTGGCCATCGGGCAGGTGTATGCATTTTCCGTGTTTGTCAAGCCGCTCACGGCGCTCCCGGGGCCGGGCGGGTCGCATTGGAACCAGAAGCAGGTCGCGGTCATCTTCTCCATCGCTATCGCGGTGCTGGGCATCTCCGCGGCGCTGTTCGGCAAGTGGGTCGAGCGCGTCGGGGTGCGCAAGCCTCTGGTGATCGCGGCCGCCTGCTTCGGGCTCGGCTTCGTGGTGGCCGCGGTCGGGGTCCAGCTGCACTCCCTGCCTATCCTGTACCTGGGCTACGGGGTCATCGGCGGCGTCGGTTTGGGGCTGGGCTACATCACCCCAGTCGGCACGCTGATCAAGTGGTTTCCTGACAAGACCGGCCTCGCCACCGGCATGGCCATCATGGGCTTCGGCGGCGGCGCGATGATCGGTTCCCCGCTGACCACGCAGCTTTCCGCGTTCTGGAAGACGCATTCGCACTTCCAGCCTATCGCCGCCACCATGGTCACCATGGGGGTGCTGTACTTCTGCCTGATGATGTTCGGCGCGCTGCTCCTGCGGGTGCCGCGGCCGGGCTGGAAGCCGTTCGGATGGACGCCGCCCACCGGCGACGCGAGCGCGAAGGCGAGCATGATCAGCACCCACAATGTGGCCGCGAGCTCCGCCATGAGCACCCCGCAGTTCTGGCTCCTATGGGCCTTGCTGTTTCTCAACGTCACCGCGGGCATCGGCATTCTGGAGTCCGCCGCGCCCATGATCCAGAACTTCTTCCCCGGCAAGGTCAACGCAGCGGAGGCGGGCGGCTTCGTCGGCGTCCTGTCGCTGTTCAACATGGGCGGCCGGTTCATCTGGGCGTCCCTGTCGGACTTCGTGGGCCGCAAGCTCACCTTCACGACCTTCTTCATCCTGGGGACGGTGCTGTTCTTCTTTCTGCCGTCGATCGGGTCGGTGCCGCTGTTTGTGGTCGTCGCGGGCGTGCTTATCTCT
The DNA here is from genome assembly GCA_964247255.1 of uncultured Acidobacteriaceae bacterium. Taxonomy (GTDB): domain Bacteria; phylum Acidobacteriota; class Terriglobia; order Terriglobales; family Acidobacteriaceae; genus EB88. The sequence continues at coordinate 5,282 of CAXTTW010000044.1, read as the reverse complement.
ATGTACGGCGGCGGCTTTTCAACCGCGCCCGCCTTCCTCAAGGATCTGTTCGGAACCCTGGAGGTGAGCGCGATCTACGGGCGTCTGCTCACAGCCTGGTCCACCGCCGGGGTCATCGGGCCGCTGCTGGTGGCCTATATCCTGGACAAAGCAACGGCAGCCGGCCAGCCCCTGCGCTCGGCCTATCCGCTGGTGCTGCACATCATGGCGGGTCTGCTGGTCGTGGGCCTCGTCGCGAGCCTGCTAATGCGGCCGGTAGCGGAGCGGTTCTGGATGCCGTCGCGGGCGACGGCCGATGTTTCCTAAGGAGGGTGCCATGGAAGAAGAACGCGTAACGACGTCCCCGGTCAGCGTGGCGCTGGCCTGGCTGGTGGTGGTGCTCCCCGCGGCGTGGGGGGTGTACAACACGGTGCTGCGGGCGGCAAAGCTGTTTCAATAAGGGTCTGCTGGAACTCCGGGTCTCGGACAAAGGCTGCCCTGCGGTCGGCCCAATGCCGAGGGACGGCACCGCTCGATGCCGGTTGTCCAGCGCAGTGTTTGCACGTATCGGCGTAGTCCGGCTCCGGACCGCCGGGAGCCGGGCTACATGGCGGTATATCCCCCGTCCGCCATGATGAGCGCGCCGGTCACGAAGCTGGAGCGCGGGGACGCGAGCCAGGCAATGGTTTGGGCGATTTCCTCGGGTTGGCCGACGCGGCCGAGGGCATGGAGGTGACCATAGCTCGCCAGGGTGGCGCGGCTGTCCTCGACGATGCCGTCCATAAAGTTGGTTTCAATGACGCCCGCTCCGATCGCGTTGGCGCGGATGCCCTGCCCGCCGTACTCAAGCGCGATGACCTTTGTGAGCTGGGCGATCGCGCCTTTGGAGGCGGCGTAGGCGGAGGTCGTTTTCAGCCCGACGGCGCTCACGATCGAGGCGACATTCACGATGGAGCCGCCGCCGGATGCGAGCATGGCCCGGACGGCTTCCCGCGCGTGAACGAAATAGCCGCGAGCGTTGACGGCCAAGATGAAGTCCCAAGCCTCCACGGTGGTTTCGAGCAAGGGTTGATTGAGGGTTTTCCCTGCGTTGTTGACGAGTACGTCAAGCTGGCCGAATCGCTCAAGAGCGAGTTGGACAGCCTGGGCCGCGGTCTGCTCATCGGCGGCGTCGCCGATGAACGAGACGACGCGATCGGACGCGTCCAACTCGTGAACCGAGGGACGAATATCTTCGGCGACGACCCGCATGCCATGAGCCGCAAGCAACGCGACGGCAGCGCGACCGATGTCGCCGGCGGCTCCGGTAACGATGGCGACCTTGCCGGAAAGGCCGAGTGTCAGATCTTGCCCCGTGGCGAGCATCCTTAAGCCGCCGGGTAATCGGTGCCGGCGCTTACGTGCTCCCAGGCATCGAGCTCTGCGGTGAAGGCGGCCAGATGTTCACGGGTGCGACGGACGGCATCGGAGCCGAGGAGCAGGTGAAGGGGCGGGTGAGCGGCGTCGACCGCGGCGAGGATGGCTTCCGCGCCCCGGTCAGGGTCGCCGATCTGTTTGCCGGCGATGGTGGCCAGGTGATCGAGATTTTTGCCTGCGGTTGCATCGTAATCGGTCAGGCGCTTGCCGCTTCTGCGAATGGATCCAGGGGACAGAAACTCGGTGCGGAAGGCGCCCGGCTCGACCAGAGTGACGTAAATGTTGAGCGGTTTGAGTTCCTGCGCGAGGGCTTCCGACATGCCCCGCAGCGCGAACTTGGCCGCGGCATACAGCCCCGAGCCCGCCATGGGGGCAACGCCGGCGATGGAGGAGACGTTGACGATGCGGCCGCCGCGCTGGGCGCGCAGGTAAGGCAGGGCCGCCTGAAGAATGCGCTGCGGTCCCAGATAGTTGACCGCGAAAACATGGTCGGCTTCCTCGGGGGAAGCTTCTTCGATCGCGCCCAGCAAGCCGTAGCCGGCGTTGTTGACGAGCACGTCGATGCGTCCGTGAAGAGCCTGGGCTTCAGTAACGGCCCTTGTGACGGATCGCGCGTCGGTGAGCTCCATGGAAAGCAAGGTCAGAGCCGCTACGCCACCGGCCCATTCAGCTTTGCCGGTCCTGGTGGTGCCGATCACTTTGTCGCCCGCGGCGAGAGCCGCCTGTGCGATGGATCTGCCGAGTCCGCTCGAAACGCCTGTGATGAACCAGATTCGCTGTGAATCGCGCATGGAAGCTCCTTCACGGACAAGCGTAGGCTTTCGGCATTGTGTTGTTAATCCCCATTTCGCTGTATAGCTTCATAAGCAGGCGAGGCAGAATGCGGAAGGAGAGCGGAAGTGTGCGGGAGTGAGTTCGCGGAACTGAGGGCCTTTGTCATGGTGGCCGAGCGCGGCAGTTTCGCGCGGGCCGCTGAGCGTCTGGGGATAACGGCTTCAGCGATGAGTCAGACCATCCGCGTCCTGGAAAAGCGGCTGGGTTCGCAGCTTCTTCAGCGGACAACCCGGAGCGTGTCCCTGACGGAAGCAGGCCGGCGGCTGCATGCGCGGCTGGAACCTGCCCTAAAGGAGATGGAAGCCGCCACGCGGGAGGTTGAGGGGCTCCGGGAAAAGCCTTCGGGAACGGTCCGCATCCTGACCCCGCGGATCGCTTATCTGGACTATGTGGAACCTGTTCTGGCCCGATTTCTGCGGCAATATCCGGAGGTGACACTCGATGTGACGGTGGACGACGCGCTTTCCGAGATCGTGAGCCATGGCTACGACCTTGGAATCCGTTTAGGCGAGCTGCTCGAGGAGGAGGTGGTGGCGATTCGGCTAGGCGGCGAGCTTCGCCAACTTGCTGTCGCTGCGCCCGGCTACCTGAAGCGGCGAGGGGTGCCGCTGCACCCGCAGGAGCTGCACCGCCACGCCTGCATCAATTGGAGGCAGAGTGGGTCTTCTACGGAGTACCGGTGGGAGTTCGCCAAGAACGGCCAGCAGGTAGCGGTTGCGGTAAACGGGCCTTTAATTCTGAACGATCGCGAGCTAGCGCTGCACGCGGCCGTTCAGGGTGCCGGAATCGCGTTTTGGGCCGAACATCGAGTGCGGCCCTATCTGGATTCCGGCTCGCTGGTGGCGATGCTGGAGGATTGGTCGCCTCGCTTTCCCGGTTTTTTCGCGTACTACCGGAGACAGAGGGTGATGCCACCCGCGTTGAGGGTGCTGCTGGACACGCTGAAAGCGGCGGCGGCAACCCCCGACAGGTGACGTTACGAGTTCCCTGAGGTCCGCTGGTAGCGCTCCTGGTGCCAGGTCCAGGCCGAAGCGACGATCCCGTCGATCTCCGTGTAGCGGGGCTGCCAGCCGAGCTCGGCGGTGATCTTGGCGCTAGAAGCGATGAGGACGGCGGGGTCGCCGGGGCGGCGGGGCTCCTCGACGACGGGGATAGGGTGGCCGGTGACGCGGCGGACCGCCTCGATGATTTCGCGGACGGAGAAGCCGGAGCCGTTGCCGATGTTGTAGATAAGCCTGGTCGGCTCGGGCTTGAGGAGAGCGGCGAGGGCCAGCTCGTGGGCGCGGGCCAGGTTCTCGACGTGGATGTAGTCGCGGACGGCGGTGCCGGGGTAGTCCTGCCCATAAATCTTGATGCTGGCTCGGCGGCCCAGGGCGACGTCGAGGATCAGCGGGATGAGGTGGGACTCGGGCTCGTGGGCCTCGCCGCGGCCGGGCACGGCGCCGGCGACGTTGAAGTAGCGGAGCGAGGCGTAGGAGAAGCCGTAGATGCGGTGAAACCAGGCGAGCATCTGCTCGACCAGCAGCTTGCTCTCGCCGTAGGCGTTGGTGGGGCGCAGGGGGGCGGTCTCGAGGATGGGGGTCTCCTCGGGCTCACCGTAGAGCGCGGCGGTGGAGGAGAAAACGAGGCGGCGGACGTCCGTGGCGAGCATGGCCTCGAGCAGGGTAAGGGTCGAGGCGGAGTTGTTGCGAAAATAGATCTCGGGCCGCTGCATGCTTTCGCCCGCCTCGATGAGGGCGGCAAAGTGAAGGACGCCGTCGAAGCCCTGCTTCAGGGTCGATTCCAGACGGGCGCGGTCAGCTAGCTCGCCCTCCACAAACGCCGCGCCCGCGGGGAGCATGGAGCGGTGGCCGTGGCACAAGTTGTCGTAAATCGTGACGGAGTGGCCGGAGGCAAGCAGGGTTTCGGCAACGGTGCCGCCGATGTATCCGGCCCCGCCGGTGAGGAAAACATTCATTTCTGATCCCTTTCAGAGGCGAAGCGGGCGGAGGGAGCAACCAGAGGGGTGCCCGGTCCGTCCAAGTGGCAAACCCGAAGCGGCACAAATTCCCAAAACGGGAATCGACGCACCCAATGGTAACCGATGACTGTACTCCAGATGGCTGCACTTTTGTCCAGCACGGTTAGAATGTACCCAGTTTCCCGCAGACTCCGCCGCCGAAGCGTAATCGGGTGGAGCGTCGGCGCGGGAGCGCAGGATCGGCAAAGGGGCGGGGGATGCGCGAAGGCATGGCCGGGCAAAAGAACGGAGCCGTACAGGAAAGGGTTCATGTCGGCGAGGATTTTGCCGATACAACCAGCATGCGGGGCGGGAACGAGTACGCGCCGCGGCACTACGATGCGGTACCGGGAGCGGGGATGATGTCCCAAAAGGTTGGGGAGTCGACGGCGGAAGCAGTGCCGCACAGAGATGTGCTGAACCACGCCAACTTCGGGCTGCTGCCCGAGGAGAAAAAGCGCTTCGGCTCGTTCGGCGTGGCCGCGGGTATCAACATCGCGATCGCGATCCTGCTCCTGTTCATCACGCTCGACCAGGTGCATGAGGCAAAGGTGCGCCGGCAGGAGACTCTTACCTATCTCACCCCGCCGCCCGAGATCAAGCCGTATAAGCCGCCGGTGCCGAAGGTGGTCATGCCGCCGATCCCGCCGCTGCCGGTTGAAAAGGTGCAGCCGCCCGTGCCGAAGCCGGTGACTGAGCCGCCCAAGGTGGAGCTGCCGAAGGAAGCGGCGAAGGCTCCCTCGATTCCGGCTCCGGCACCGAGGCCGGTGGTTACGCCGCCGAAACCGGTGGTGGGCGCGTTCCAGTCCCCGCAGGCCCCGGCCGCGCAGGCACCCAAGGTGGCGGCAACGCAGGCGGCTGGGTTTGGCCAGCCGACGGGTGTGCAGGCCAACCCGAACGCGAGCCGGCCTGCACAGTTGGCGGCGTTAGGGGCGTTCGGAGCAGCAGCAAACAACAATCAGGGCGCGGCCGCGAAGCAGGGCGCGGTGGCGACGACCGGCTTCGGTGCGGGTGCCCCGGCGGGATCGCCAAGCGGGAGTACGCATGGTGTGGT
>CAXTTW010000043.1:0-11443 GCA_964247255.1 uncultured Acidobacteriaceae bacterium | reverse complement strand
CAAGCCCAGTGCCAGCGAGGACGATCCTGCATGAGCGCAGCAGTCCCGGAAGTTCTGATCCGCCAACAGGGTGCTTGCGGACGCATCACGCTCAACCGTCCACGCGCGATCAACGCCCTTTCCCCCTCGATGGTCCGGGCCATCACCGTCGCCCTCACCGAGTGGGCCGAGGATTCGTCCCTCCAATTCGTCCTGCTCGATGGGGCCGGGGACCGGGGCTTGTGCGCCGGGGGCGACATCCGCGCCATGTACACGGCCGTCACCGCCGGCGACCTTGGAACGGCGGCCGATTTTTTCCGGGACGAGTACCGGCTCAACCTCCTCATCGACCGCTACCCCAAGCCCTACGTTGCCCTCATGGACGGGCTGGTGATGGGCGGCGGCATCGGGGTGGCGGCGCACGGCTCGCACCGCGTGGTTACGGAGCGGTCCGCGCTCGCCATGCCCGAAACCATCATCGGGTTCATGCCGGACGCGGGCGGCTCCTACCTGCTCGCGACGGCCCCGGACGAGCTGGGCACCTACCTGGGGCTGACCGGCGACCGGTTCGGCGCGGCCGACGCCCTGGCCTGCGGGTTCGCGGACACGATGGTCCCGAGCGCGGCACTGCCCGCTCTGACCGCCGAGCTCGAAGCCTGCGCGAATGCGGCGGCCATGGAGCGCTGCCTCGGCCGGTACGCGACGCGACCCGAGCCGGGCAGGCTCGCAGGGCTGCGCGGCCCCATCAGCGCCTGCTTCGCCGGGGCTTCGGTCGAGGCAGTTCTCGAAGCCCTGGCGCGCAACCCGGAACCGTGGGCAGCCGAAGCCCTCGCCGAGCTCCAAACGCGATCCCCGACCTCGCTGAAAGTGACCCTGCGTGCCCTGCGCCAAACCCGCGCGCACGGCGACTTGCGCTTCGGTCTTGTTCAGGAGTACCGCATCGCCTCCCGCGCCATCCGGGAGCACGATTTCCTCGAAGGCGTCCGCGCCGCGGTCGTCGACAAGGACCGCAACCCGCGCTGGCACCCGGACCGGCTGGAAGCGGTCACGGAAGACGCGGTCAGCCTCTACTTCCAGGAGCCGCCGGAGGGCGAACTCCAGTTTCCCCTCCATCCCGGCCTGTAGCGCATCCGGGACCATGCTCCCTGTCGAACCGGCTACTGGTCAATTGACCATTGAGTCAATTAGAGTCTTCTCCGTGCATCGACTTCGCTCGCCGCGGAGCGAGGCGCGCATGCAATCGAGGGGGGTTTGATCATGAGTGAACACGTGGATGTCCTGATCGTCGGCGCCGGGCTTTCCGGGATCGGGGCGGCGCGCCACCTCCAAATTCACTGCCCCCGGAAGAGCTTCGCCCTTCTGGAAGGCCGGGAAGCGCTCGGCGGTACCTGGGACCTGTTCCGATACCCCGGCATCCGCTCCGACTCCGACATGCAAACTATGGGCTTTTCCTTCCGGCCCTGGGTCCACGAAAAGTCCATCGCCGACGGCTCGCACATCCTCGACTACCTGAAAGAGACCGCGGAGGAGTACGGCATCGACCGGCATATCCGCTTCCGCAAGAGGGTCAAGGAGGTCCGCTGGTCGACCGAAGACGCGGCCTGGACGGTCGCGATCGAGGACGCGGAGACAGGGGCGCGCTCGGAGATGCGCTGCTCGTTTCTGTACATGTGTACGGGCTATTACAACTATGCGGGCGGGCACACGCCGGAGTTCCCCGGGGCCGCCGACTTTCGCGGGCAGCTGGTTCACCCGCAAATCTGGCCCAAGGAGCTGGACTACGCGGGCAAAAAGGTCGTGGTGATCGGCAGCGGCGCGACCGCGGTGACGCTGGTGCCCGCCATGGCGAAGACCGCCGGGCATGTGACCATGCTGCAGCGCTCGCCCACCTACATCGTGGCGCGGCCCGGGGCCGACCCGATGGTAGCCAAGCTGCAGCGCTGGCTGCCGCCCAAACTCGCCTCCAAGCTCACGCGCTGGCGCAACATCGGCATGGGCATGTACTTCTACAGCCTGTCCCGCTCCAAGCCGGATAAGGTCAAGGCCATGATCATCGCCGGCGCGCAGGCGCTGCTCGGCGCGGACTACGATGTGAAGACGCACTTCACGCCGCGCTACAAGCCTTGGGATCAGCGGGTCTGCCTCGTGCCTGACGGCGACCTGTTCCAGGCCATTCGCAAGGGCGAAGCCTCCGTGGTCACCGACACCATCGAGCGCTTCACCGAGAACGGGATCCGGCTTACCTCCGGCAAGGAGCTGCCGGCCGACGTGATCGTGACCGCGACGGGGCTCAAGATGGAGCTGCTGAGCGGCATCTCGGTCGTGGTCGACGGCGAGCCGGTCAACCTGGCCAGAACCTACAACTACAAGGGCACCATGTTCTCGGGCGTGCCGAACTTCGCCCTGACCATCGGCTACACCAACGCATCCTGGACGCTCAAGGCGGAGCTGACCAGCTCCTACGTGTGCCGGCTGCTGAACTGGATGGACCGGCACAAGATGCGGATCGCGACGCCGCGCGCGGACGGCTCGATCGGCGAGCTGCCCTTATTCGACTTCGCCGCAGGCTACGTGCAGCGGGCGCTCGACACGATGCCGAAGCGGGGCTCGAAGCGCCCGTGGACGCTGCGCCAGAATTACCCCCGCGACATCCTCGACCTGCGCTACGGCAAGGTCAACGACGGCGCGCTCCAGTTTTCGCGCTGAACCGGCGGAACGGACCGGCATCAGCCCGGAATCCCGTGCAGCCGGATGCTCTCGATGTCGCGCATCGGCGAGGCGCCGAACAGCCGCTTGTACTCGCGGCTGAACTGCGAAGGGCTCACGTAGCCGACCCGCCGGGCGGCCGCGTTGGCATCGACGCCGCCGGACAGCAGGATGCGCCTCGCTTCGTGCAGGCGCAGCTGCTTTTGAAACTGCAGCGGGCTCATCGACGTCACGGACCGGAACCACGCGTGCATGGTCGAAGGGCTCATATGCAATTCGCGGGCCAGCTCCTCCATGCGGACAGGCCGTGCGGCATTGTGCCGGAGCCACTCGAGGCCGGCGGCGATGCGGGCCGTCCTCTTGTTTTCGGACGCCAGGTGCCGGAGCAGGCCTGCGTGCTCGCTGAGGAGCAGACGGCAGTAGATCTCCCGCCTGACCAGCGGAGCGAGCACCCTCGCCTGCTCCGGACGAGCCGCCAGCTTCGCGAGGCGTGCAAACGCGTCCAGAAAGTCCTCGTCCAGCGAGCCCACGATCAGCCCCGGACTCGGCGGTGCCTCGGGTCTCCGCGGAAGCTTCAGCTCATCTGAAAGAGCCGCGATCTCCGCAAAGTCGAGCACGAGGCTGCACCCCAGGAAAGGCCGCGCCCGGGTCGCTTCCTCGATCTGGCCGACGAGCGGCAGATCGAGCGAAACGAGCAAATAGCGGCTCGGGTCGTAGAAGCAGCGCGAGCCGTTCAGCAGGATGCTCTTCGCCCCCTGGGCCACCACGCACAAGACAGCCTGCGTGAGCGTATTGCGTGGCACCCGCGCGGTCGAGAACCGTGTCGCGTAGAAGCCCGCGACGGCGGTCGGGTGGGAACCGTCGCGCGGACAAAGCGCCGCGACAAGCGACGCGAAGGCGGTCGGCGGGGATGGCAATTCGGCCCGTTGCATCGTGTGATCGTCTGCCTTCGTTTCGAAAAGAATCGTCGGATTAGGCAATACTTCCGTAGGATCCGGCAACCGGCTCCCTGCCTCGCTGAAGTCTACTAGCTGGAAAGGGAGAATGCGGAAATGGGCAAGCTGGACGGCAAAATTGCACTGATCACGGGCGGAACCGAAGGCATGGGCTTCGACACGGCGGAGATTTTCATCGAGGAAGGCGCTTTCGTCTTCATCACGGGCCGCCGCAAGCCGCAGCTGGATGCAGCCGCGGCGAAGCTGGGCGAACAGGCGGCCGGGATCCGGGCCGATGCGGGCAAGTTGGGCGATCTCGACCGCATGTATGCCGAGATCCGCGAGAAAAAAGGCAAGCTCGACATCGTTTTCGCGAACGCGGGTATCTACGAGCAGATGCCCCACGACCGGGTCACGGAGGAGTTCTACGACGCCTGCGTCGACATCAACATGAAAGGCGTCTTCTTCACCGTGCAAAAGGCGCTGCCGCTGATGGACAAGAACGGGTCGATCATCCTCAATGGCTCGTTCATCGGAAGCGCGGGCTTTCCCGGCATGTCCGTTTACGGCGCGACCAAGGCGGCCCTCCGCAGCTTCGCCCGCACCTTCACCGCCGAGCTGAAAGGCACGGGTCCCCGCGTCAACGTCCTCAGCCCCGGCCCGATCGACACCCACGGCAATGCGTCGACGCTCGGCAGCGTTCCGCAGATTCGCGAAGCCGTCACCGGCATGGTCCCGCTCGGGCGCATCGGGCGAGGCAGCGAGATCGGCAAGGCCGCGGTGTTTCTGGGCTCGGAAGACTCGAGCTTCATCGCCGGCGTGGAACTGTTCGCGGATGGGGGCGTCAACGCGGTTTAATGGGGTCGGTTTGCGCGGTAAACTTCAAGCTGCCTCCGAAGCACCGCCACGCTCAAAGCCGAAGCTGAGCTTTCCTTACACTTCATCCCGCATTTGCCGCCGAGCTTCAAACTCGCCGGGGCCGCCGCGAGTAGAGCGCCAGGCAAACTGGGCGGCACTGTGCCGAAGGACGATGTTTCGCGGTACTGCTTGCTTTGAAACCCAAAACAAAAGGCGTCCTAATGGGGATGCCTTTTGCTTTGTAAGCGGAACCTCTTGGCGTCCCCGACGGGATTCGAACCCGTGTTACCGCCGTGAAAGGGCGGTGTCCTGGGCCACTGGACGACGGGGACGCGTTTCCCAACTATACAAGGGCCGGGCCGGGGTGCAAAGCGTTCTTTCCATGAGGCGCGAACGCCGCTTGGTCCCGACGCATCTATGCATGGGCCGGACCGAAGGTTTCGCCATGGCCCATCTTACTGTTACCAAGGTCGACCTGATCGAGGAAGTGCTCACCCTAGGCGGCCTGACGCGCCGGGACGCCGAAGTGTTGGTCGAGGCCGTCTTCGACGCGGTCACGGGGGCGATCCAGCGCGGCGACAAGATGGAGGTGCGCGGCTTTGGGTCGTTCCGCATCCGGGAGCGCAAGCCGCGTACCGGGCGCAACCCCAAGACCGGGGCCAAGGTGGAGATCCCCGCCAAGCGCGTGCCGTACTTCAAGCCCAGCAAGGAGTTGCGCGACCGGATGAACCCGGCAACCGAGCTTACCTCCGAGCGATGACCGCCAGCATGCGCCCGGTGAAGCCGCCCTCGGCCCGGTAGGAGAAAAAGAGGTCCGTCCGGCAGCTAGTGCAGGAGGGCATGCGCTCGATCGCCTCCTCGGCCAGGCCCGCATCGAGCAGCTGGCGGCGGTTGGCTTCCCCGAGGTCCAGATGGAGCGCCGGGCCCAGATCGCTGTGGCCTGGCGCGCGCTGGGTCAGGAAGAGCATGGGGTACTTTTTTCGAACCGGGTCGGAGTCGTAGACCTCGGAAAACAGCTCGCCGGCGTAGCGAAACTGCGAGCGGAACTCGTGCTCCACCTCTTCGCCGACCCCATAGCAGCAGGGGCCGATCGACGGGCCGACGGCGGCGCGCAAGTCCTCCGGCCTGGACCCGAACTCCATGCGCATCCGTCCAACTCCATGCTCCACGATGCGCTTGAGCGTGCCGCGCCAGCCCGCGTGGAAAGCGGCCACCGCACCCGATCGCCGGTCGGCCACCAGAACAGGAACGCAATCGGCTGTCTGGATGCCGAGCGCCACACCCGGCTCGTCAGTCATCAGGCCGTCGCCGGTGAGCGCGGCTTCCTCGCCGGCGTGCGCGCGCCCTACACGGTGTACGAGCGAAGAGTGCGTCTGCCGGAGCGTGACCAGCGGGAGCGCCTGCCCGAAAACGCGCCGGAGCAGGCGCGCGCGGTTCTCGAGAACAATCTCGCGCGGATCCGACGCGGTGAAGCCTAGGTTTAGATCGTCCGCTTGGCCGTAGGCGGTAGACAAGCCGCCGGTGCGCGCGGCGAACCCGTGCGGAAACCCCTCCAGAACCTCCGAGGCGAGCACGGCAAGCTCCGGCGAGCGCGGCAAAGCTTGCTGGCGCTCCGGCGCATCCGCGCGGGGTTTGCGCGCCTCGGGAACGTAGCCCGGCCCGAGGATCTGCCTCCGCCCATGCCGCATGCCGGCTGCGGCAAGCAGGTTGTCGATCTCTCGAAGCGAGGCAGCCGCCAGGGTGTCCATTGGGCGATTCTAGCCTGTGCCCCAGGTCGCGGGTTGACGGATGGCGGATTGAATACTAGGTTTTGTACCAAGGCTCACTCCGAAGCCGCTGTTTACGACCTTTGCCATCGCGGGCGCTCTTCTGTTCGGGCTTCTCATCGCCCGGGTCCCGCGCGCCGTTTCCGCCTTTGGAGGCCCCTTGAACCTTCGCGCCAACACGCTCGCCGCCGCTTCCCTGCTCGCCGCCGCCGCCCACGCCCAGTCGACCGGCACCATCTCCGGCAGCGTCACGGACCCTTCCGGAGCGGTGATGCCGCGCGCGCAGGTCACCATTCATGGGCTGGCCACGGGGGTGGACCGCAAGGCCGTCTCCGATTCGGCCGGCGACTACTCCGTCCCCTCGCTCCAGCCGGGACCCTACAGCGTGACCGTGAGCGCGCCCGGCTTCGCGGAAACCACCATCCCCAGCGTGGCCTTGCAGGTGGCGCAAAACCTGACCGCCGACGTGAAGCTCGGACTGGCTTCGGCGGGGGAGCAGGTCAAGGTCGAGAGCGCGGCTTCGATCGTGGACGCCCAAACCATCACCGTCGGCCAGGTCATCGACCAAAAGACTGTGCAGGAGATCCCTCTGAACGGGCGGCACTTCCTGGACCTCACCAACCTGACACCCGGTACCGTGGTGCCGCCCGTGACCGGCGGGCTCACCACGGCCAGCCGCGGCCTGGGCGCGAACTCCTTCAACACCGCCGGACAGCGCGAGGACTCGGTCAACTTCCTGGTCAACGGCATCAATTTGAACGACCTGACCCAGAACCAGATCACCTTTCAGCCCTCCATCAACACGACGGCCGAGTTCAAGATCGCGAACTCGACCTACTCGGCGGAGTACGGGCGATCGTCGGGCGCGGTGGTGAACGTGGCGACGCGGTCGGGGACCAACAGCTTCCACGGCGAGGCGTTCGACTACCTGCGCAACAACTATTTCGACGCGCGCAACTACTTCAACCGCAAGCCGCAGCGGCAGAACCAGTTCGTGCGCAACAACTTCGGCGGGGCGTTCTCGGGCCCGGTGCGGCGGGACCGCACGTTCTTCTTCCTGAGCTACGAGGGCCTGCGCCAGCAGCAGGCGCTGCCCTTGACCAGCGGCGTGCTGACGGCGGCGCAGCGGGCGACGCTCCAAAACAGCCCCATCCCGGGCTACAGCGGGCTGCTCGGGTACATCCCGGTGGCCGCAGGCGCAGGCAACGTCGTCACGGGAGCTTCGCCGGGGCCGGTCCGGACGGACCAGTTCTCGGGCGACCTGTTCCACACCCTGAGCCAAGAAGACAATGCGCACCTGTACTACGCCTGGCAGCAGGACGCCCGCACCGAGCCGAACCTGCAGGGCAACACCATCGCGGGCTTCGGCGACAGGCGGACCGCGCACCGGCAGATCGGGACTGTCAACGAAGTCCACATCTTTTCACCCAATGTGGTGAACGAGGCGCGGCTCGGGTTCAACCGCATCGCAATCGCGTTTACCCCGAACACCCCGGCGAACCCGGCGAACTTCGGCATCCAGAACGGAGTTCCCTTCAACGCGGCGCTGCCGCAGATCACCGTCTCCGACATCGGGCTCAACTTCGGCGGGCCCGCCGGGTTCCCGCAGGGCCGGTTCGTAACGACCGGGGTGTTCTCGGACACGCTCTCCGTCAACCGCGGCAAGCACACGCTCCGGCTCGGCGGCGAGTACCGGCGCGCGATCGTGGACAGCTTCTCGCAGACGGCGGGCGCGCTTAACTTCGACACGGCGGCGAACTTCGTACTGGGCCGGGCAAACAGCTTCAGCGTGACGCCGACCGAGGTGGCCAGCCGCATCTTCGCGAATGCCGTCGGCGGCTTTGTGGTCGACAACTACAAGGTCACCCCGCGCTTCGACGCGGAGATCGGCTTCCGCTACGAGTGGAACGGGACGCCGACCGAGGGCGGCAACCGTCTAGTCAATTTTCTGGCGTCCAACCGCACGCTGACGCCCGTGCGTCAGCCCTACACGCAGAACTACAACTACGAGCCGCGGGTCGGCTTCATCTGGGACTTCGCGGGCAACCAGCGGACGGTTCTGCGGGGCGGCTTCGGCGTCCAGGCCGACCAGCCCGTGACCGGCGTGGCGGGCAATCTGGCGGGCAATCCGCCGTTCGCGAACCCGGTGAGCTTCGCCGCGCCCACGGTGGGCGGGGCCAAGCAGTACGCGCCGGTCTCCGCCCTGTTCACGAGCGCGGGTCTGGCCGGTACTTCGCCGAGCGCGGTCAATCCCCTGCTGACCAATGCCTATGTCGAGAGCTACAACCTGAATGTGCAGCAGCAGATAGCCCCGGGTACGGTCGCCGAGATAGGCTGGATCGGCTCCGAGGGCAAGCACTTACGCGTCGCGCGCAACCTCAACCAGTTCACTTACCCGAACGGCATCACCGCAGCAGGGGTTCGGCCGTTCGCCCGGCTCGCGGCCAACAGCCCGGTGCGCCCCGGCGCGGCGGTCGGCGCGATCACCGAGATAGACTCCGATTCGGCCTCGAACTACAACGCGCTCTGGTTTACGGTGCGTAAGGCGCTCGCGCACGGCTTGCAGGTCAACTCGACGTACTCCTGGTCCAAGTCGCAGGACTTCAACTCGCTCGGTTCGCAGGGCGGCTTGAGCCTGCAGGACAGTACCAACCCGCGCGGAGACTATGGTTTGTCGGACTTCGACGCGCGCAACCACTTCGTGTTCTCGGGGACCTGGAACCTGCCCTTCCACGGGGACCGGTTCCGCGAAGGCTGGCTCTTAGCCAACATCACGCAGCTGCAGACCGGCAACCCGCTCAACGTGGTGACCACGTCCGCCTTTGACGGCAATCCCTCGACCGGTACAATCCGCCCTACGCTGCTGGCAGTGCCATCGGTCGGGCGCAGGGCAGTTTTGGCGAACGGGAATGTGCCCTACATCACCGGTCCAGCCGGCGGCTCGCCAATAGTTTGCACTTCTCGGACGGCAGGGTGCGTGTTCTATGCGCCCCCGGTCGGCTACGGGACGCTGCGGCGCAACGCGCTCACTGGGCCGGGGTTCGCGGATTCCGACATTTCGCTCGAAAAAACGACGAAACTGGCAGAGGAAACGGCCTTGGTGGTGCGCCTGGACGCGTTCGACATCCTGAACCACGCGAACTTCTACAACCCCAACCTGACCGCGACAACCTCGGCGACGAGCACCTTCGGGCAGATCACGCAGACACGGACGGCGACGGGGGATGCGGGGTCGTCGCGGCAGCTGCAGTTCGCGATGCGGTTCGAGTTCTAGCTAGATGTCGCGGCAGTGACCGACGGCGGTCACATAGATTTCGCCTGGTCCCAGCCGAAAGCGAGCACGGTAATCGCCGATACGGATCCGGTGCTCAGCAGGCTCGATCCCTTTCATCTGGATGACGTCGCCGGTTTCATCTTCGGCGTAATCGGCGAAAGCGTAAAGGATGCGCATCGCCATGCCGCGCTCGATTGCGCGTAACTGCGCCTTCGCACGGTCCGGCCAAGTCACCCGTCTACCCATTCAGGCAACTTCTTTCTCGGGAACTTTCAATCTGGCCTTGCGCATGCGGTCGAACTCTTCTTCCGTAAGTCCGTATTCCGCGAGGACCTCCGCATTGGAAATGGGGCTGTTCTTTTCGCGCCAAATACGCGACTCCTCGATGTCGCGCATCTCTTCCTCACTCACCGGCTCGTCGTCCCACGGAGCCGCGGCGAGATTGCGTTCCAGGGTGGGCACCATCGTCGCCAGAAGCGGTATCAATGCGTCGAGCTGCTCCGGCTTCAGATAGCCGAGAAGTGCGGTGGCGTGTTCCTTGGGCGTGAGAGGGATGCTCATGGGCTGGCTCCTGGCGAAAGTCTAACCCTCAAGCACCCTCAATTCCAGCTTGCGCGCACGCTCCCGCGCGATCTCGTCCAGCTGCCGGCGCCAGTCCAGTGTGTCCAGAAAGCCGCGCTTTTCGCGCCAGTTTTCCTCGACGATGATGTGCAGCTGGAGGAAGACGCGCGTGCCCAGAAGGGTTTCGATCTCCTTGCGCGCCGAGGCTCCGATGGCCTTGAGCTTCGCGCCGCCCTTGCCGATCAGGATGGCTTTCTGCCCGTCGCGCTCGCAGTAAATGGCGGCGGCAATACGGGTCAGCGGAAGCTTCTCGTGGCCGGGGTCGGGTTTGGACCTGCGCGCAACCGGCGCGGGCTCCTCCCACTGCTCGATCACCACGGCACTCGCGTACGGCACCTCCTCGCCGGTCTCCATAAGGATGCGCTCGCGGATCAGCTCCGCCGCGAGAAAGCGCTCGGGCTGATCGGTGAACTGATCCGGCGGGAAGTAGCGCTCGCCGACGGGCAGGTACTCCACCAGCTTCTCGACCAAGGCCTCCAGCCCGTCCCGCTTGCGCGCGGAGATGAGCAGAACCTCCTTGAACGGGTAGCGCGCGGTCAGCTCCGTGATCATGGGCAGCAGTTGCTCGCGCGGAACCAGATCGATTTTGTTCACCACCAGGAAGACCGGGCAGTCCAGCTTGCGGATCAGCTCGAAGACAAAGGCATCCTCGCTCGCGTCCTTGGCCCTGCGCTCCATCTTTTTCGCCGCTGTTTCGGCCGGCTTCGGGTCTTGCAGCATTTCGGTCGACTCGGACTCGAACTCAGTCTGGGTCTGGGCAGGCGCGGGCCGCGTGTCGGGTGCGGCATCCGGCAGCTCCAGCCTGCGCGAGGCGTCGATCATCACCATCACCACATCCCGGCTTTCGAGCGCGTCATACACCACCTGCATCATCTGCCTGTCGAGCAGGGTGCTGGGCTTGTGGACTCCCGGCGTGTCGACAAACACGATCTGCGCGGCCGGGCGCTTGCGCGTCTTGGGCACGTCCACGATGCCGTGGATGCGGGTCCGCGTGGTCTGCGGCTTGCTCGTCACGATGGCCACTTTCTCGCCCGTCAGCGCGTTCACCAGCGTCGACTTGCCCGCGTTGGGCCGGCCCAATATGGAAACGAAACCGCTCTTCATGCCGCCGCCCCCGCGCGTGAAACGCGCATTCTCTCAATGCGGCGATCGGTCGAGGCCAGAATCTCGAACCGCAGCCCGTTGTCCTCGACCACTTCGCCCGTCATGGGGATGCGCCCGGCGGTCTCGCTCACCAGCCCGGCGACCGTGGTCGCCTCGTAGTCCTCCGGTGCCTCCCACCCACCCCCCAGCAGGTCCTCCAG
>CAXTTW010000042.1:0-11866 GCA_964247255.1 uncultured Acidobacteriaceae bacterium | reverse complement strand
CCGCTACCCTGGCCTCGGCGCGCGAGCCCAACTCCGCGCGCAGGAACGCCGCGGCTTCGGCGATGCGATCCCATTCATTGGGCATAGTGACAGCCTAGCGCAGCAGCATCCCGGCGATCGAGGCGGACATGAGGTTGGCCATCGTCCCGGCGAGCATCGCGCGCAGGCCGAGCTGGGCAAGTTCGTTGCGCCGCGACGGAGCGAGAGCGCCGATGCCGCCGATCTGGATGCCGATGGAACTGAGATTGGCAAAGCCGCACAGGGCAAAGGTGGCGATTGTAAAGGAGCGCGGGTCGAGCTGGGCCTTCTGCGCGCCCAGCATCCCGTAGGCCACCAGCTCATTGAGCACCATGCGCGTGCCCAGGAGGTTGCCCACCAGAGGGGCCGAGTGCCAGGGGATGCCGATGAGCCAGGCGACGGGGGCGAACAGCGCGCCCAGCACGGCGTCGAGCGAATGCGGGAACCAGGCGGCATGCGCATGGGCCCAACCGAAGATGCCGTTGACCAGCGCGATCAAGGCCAAGAAGGAGATCAGCATGATGGCGACGTTGAAGGCGAGGCGGCCGCCGTCGAGGGTTCCGCGGGCGATGGCGGCAAGCAGATTTTCACCCGCGTGCTGCTCGTCGCGCGGCATCCGGACCGTGCCTGCGGTGGCTGGGGTTTCGGTCTCCGGCACCAGCATTTTGGAGACCAGAATGGTTCCGGGCGCGGTCATGATGACGGCGGACAGCAGGTCCTTGGCCTGGATGCCGTAGAGGATGTAGGCCGCCATGATGCCGCCCGAAACGTGCGCCATGCCGCTGGTCATCAGCGTCATCAGCTCGGACCGGGTCATGCCGGGGAGAAAGGGGCGGATGGTGAGCGGGGCCTCCGTCTGGCCCATGAAAATGGAGGCGGCGACGTTGAGGCTCTCGGCCCCGGATACCTTGAGGGTGGCTTGCATCAGCCGGGCGAACAGCCGAATGACGACCTGCATGACGCCGAGCGCGTAGAGCGCGGAGAACAGGGCGGAGATGAAGATGATGGTCGGCAGAACCTGAAACGCGAAAATCGGCCCGGCCGGAGAGGCCTTGATACCGAGCGCCCCGAAGACAACGGACGAACCGGCGAAGGCGTAGCCCAGGAGCGTGTTGACGCCAGCCCCGGCGGCGGCGACGGCCCTTTGCCCGAGCGAGGAGCGCAGGACCAGAACCGCAAACACGAACTGCAGGCCCAGCCCCCAGAGAACTGTCCTCCAGCGAATCGAGCGGCGGTCAGTGGAGAACACCCAGGCGAGGGCGAGCATGGCGGCGAGGCCTAGGATGCCGGTGTAGCGGGTCATTGCTCTTGAGCATAGCGGGCGTTTGAGCGCGGCAAGCGGTTTTCTCTGCGAGAGCGGCAGGGATATCAGCGCGAAGAAAGAGGCTTTACGAGAAGAAACCGGGCTGCTCCGATGCAAAGCGCGAGGGTGCCTGCGGGATCTTGCCCAGAACGCGTGTCCAGGCTGCTTCTTCCGCGACGAAGCAGTCTTTGCCGGTGTCCTCCGCCCTGCGGATTCCACGCTGCCCTTGCCGAGCAGGGCTTCCAGAAGGGGCATCTTCAGCTGTTCTTCGCTTCGCGTGTCCATGGGGGCTTTCGCCCCGCGAATCAGGTGGTACAGCTGACCACTACCCACGCCCAGATGCCCGTCCGCAAAGCGAAACCACTTGACTCCGGGCCTCTTGAGGGCCGCGAGCAGGCCGGCTTGCAAGGCGTCTTCGGCGGAGAGAAGGGCGGCTGATGCCTGCCGGACCTGGGTTGGGCCGGCGGGGGCGCTCGCGGATCGCTGGATATTGCTGCCGTAGAGCGCCTCGAAGCTGTGAACCCGGACGGGCACCACAAAGGGCTGGAGTGGAGCGCTCCACATGTAGCAGTTGCCGGGGATGGGTTCGGCGATCAGGTGGACCAGTACGTCGTCGGAAAAGTGCGAATTGTACTTGCCGAGCGTCGAGGCGTCGCCTTCGGAGAGCAGGTGGAAGCAGAACCAGTGATCCGCCTGGCTGAGCAGTTCCGGAGCTATGGAGCCGGGCTGCTGCGTGACCAGGATCGCGCCCAGGTCGTACTTGCGGCCTCCTTGACCCACTCGACAAAGGGGCTGGACTCCTCGAGGTTCTTGCCGACCATGCTTTGGGCTTCCTCGATGACGGCGATGGCGGGGATGATGGCGCGCCCGTGCGCCGCGGTCAAGTTTTCCTGGTTGTTGGTGAAGATGTGGCGCAACAGAAGCCCGGCGAGCCGGTTGCCCGCGGCGGAGCTGAGCAGGCTGATGTCGACGATAACGACGGATGGTCTCGGCCCGGAAGGCCGCTCTGATCAGAGCCCGCGCACGGCGGCAAGGGTTTCTGCGGTGATGACTTCGCCGATCAACGCAGGGGGCTCGGCCCACTTTTCGCCGATCTCGATAGCATCGCGCAGCATCGCGGCGGGGCCGGCGAGGCGAGTCTCGTCAGTCGCGTAGAGGGTGCACAGCGGCTCGCTTTCCCGGATCTCGTCGCCGAGCTTATGGTGCATAACCAAGCCGGCGTGCGGGTCGACGGCTTTGCCGGGCCCGGAGTCCAAACCGGCGCGGCCCGCGCCCAGCCGCTGCACCGCCCAGCCCACGGCGGTGGTGTCCATGCGGGTGAGAAAACCGCTTTTTTCCGCGCGAAACACCGCCTGGGTGCCGGGTTTATGGCGGGCCATGCTGTCGTCGAGCGCGCGCACGTTGCCGCCCTGCGCCGCGACGATCGCGCAAAAACGCTCCCAGGCAGCGCCGCTCGCGAGCAAGGTTTCAGCTTTGGCGCGGCCTTCATCCGCGCTTGCGGCGGCCCCGCCGAGCGCGAGCATCCAGCCAGCAAGCTCGAGCGAAAGCGTTCGCAGGTCCTCGCTCAACGCGGGCTTCTCGCCCCGGAGCAGCGCGCAGCACTCCACCACCTCCAGCCAGTTGCCGGCAGCGGCACCCAGCGGCTCGCTCATGTCGGTCAGCAGAGCGACGGTGCGGGTGCCCGCGCGCTCGCCTGTTTCAACCATGAGGGTCGCGAGAAAGCGCGCGGCGGCGGGATCGCGAAGGAACGCGCCGGAGCCGGTCTTGACGTCGAGCACCAGCGCGTCGAGCCCGGCGGCCAGCTTCTTACTCATGATCGACGCGCAGATCAGGTATGGGCTTTCGACGGTGGCGGTGCGGTCCCGCAGGGCGTAGAGCTTGCGGTCCGCGGGGACCAGCCGCGCGGTTTGCGCGGCGAAGCAGGCCCCATGGTGGTCGAGAATGGCGCGCATCTCGGCCAGGGAAAGGTCGACGCGCATGCCGGGGATCGATTCGAGCTTGTCGAGCGTGCCGCCGGTGTGGCCCAGGGCGCGCCCACTGATCATGGGATCGAGAAGGCCGGCGGCGGCCGCGATGGGCGCGACGAGCAGAGAAGTTTTGTCGCCCACGCCGCCGGTGGAGTGCTTGTCGACCGTCGTTCCCAGCGCGCGCGCGTCAAAGGTGTCTCCTGAAAAGCGCATGGCATCGGTAAGCGCGGCCAGCTCGGACGGGGTCAGGCCATGGTGGTAGACGGCCATGAGCCAGGCGGCGAGCTGGTCGTCCGGGATCGCGCCCGAGGCCGCGCCGGTGACCAAAAAACGGATCTCGTCCGAGGTAAGGGGCTGGTCGTCGCGGGTTTTCCGGAGGATGTCGATGGTGTGCAGGGTCATTCTTTGCTCCCCAGCGAAAAAGAGTGAGGGAAGACTTCGCGAAAAGGCACCGGCGCGCCTCGGAGCCCGTCCTCACCGGGAAAGATGACGACCGCGTCGTCCGCGACGAACTCACTCAGCACCTGCCGGCAAGCGCCGCAGGGCGGGCTAGCGGCCCCTTGGAGGTTGGCGACAGCAACCGCGACGACGCGCACACCCGGCCCCCGCTCCCCCACCGCCCGAAATACCGCGTTCCGCTCCGCGCAGATGCAAAGTCCATAGGACGCATTCTCCACATTGCAGCCGGTCACCACCGCCCCATCGGCAAGCAGCAGCGCCGCCCCCACGCGAAACCGCGAGTACGGCGCATAGGCGTTTTCCGCCGCCCGCTCCGCAGCGCGAGCAAGCCTCTTCATCGCTCCTGCATTCACGCTCATACCTGCCCCGAGCCTACCCGGCCCGGCGCAGCTGGGCAAGAGAGCGGTATGAGGAAAGCTTGGGTGGCCCGTCCCAAAGCGGCAGAGCGGGTAAGCACGACTCTAAATAGGGAGGCCAAGGCAAGAAAGACGTTCAAGGCAGTCGAGAAGCACTATTTACGGTGATTGCTTCCCACAATGCGACTTGCCGAGACCTAACTGCATTCGCCCTAGGGTAGGCGTAGTGCACGTGTTGTCCGCATGGAGTGCTCCCATTTGCGTTTCAGCCTACCGTGGCCGAGATCATGAACTTCGTCGAGGAAATCTGCCCTAAGGATGCGATCCGTTCTGAAGTGCCGAAAGTCCTGTCGCAGTTCACACCATGCTGCGAGGAGACGGACGGTTTCTGCGTATCCGATCATCACGGGCCAGATAACCCGGTCGGTCTCTCTCCCATCTTCGTTTCGATAGTGGATCCGGAGCTTCCGCTCTTCACGAATCCACAAACGTGTCCTTGCAAGATCGACTCCGTCTATGGTCACAACATGATTGGCAGGCGCTCCCAGGGTCGGCTCCGTGATGAAGATACGAAGCCGCCGAGGCACGGCGGAAGAGATCTTCGACAGCAGATCTCGGGCCGCACCGGCAAGCGTGGGATCTCCCCGTTCGGCTACCCACTGCGCTCCCAGAACAGCTGCTTCAAGCTCATCCGGGGTCAACATCAGCGGAGGCATGTCATATTGGCGGTCCAGTAGATATCCAACGCCAGCCTCGCCCCGAACCGGAACGCCTTGGCCGGTCAGATCCGCGACATCACGGTAGACGGACCGAACAGAGACCCCTACCTCCCTGGAGAGTTGTTCGGCGGTCACCGGCGTTCGAGAGCGACGCAGGATTTGAATGATCTGGAAGAGACGGTCCGCTCGGCGCATGGCAAAACACTCCTGACACTATGTTGGCAGGAGTGTTCATGTATTTTGGCCTTGTTTCCTGAATCACGACTGAGGAGGACATGATGAATCTCGTCTCAATGCGCATCATTACGGAAAACGTAGAGCGGCTGGTGAGCTTCTACGAGGGTATCAGCGGCCTACCGGCTACTCGCTACACCGAAGACTTCGCCGAGTTGCCGACCCCTGTCTGCAAGCTCGCCATCGGCAGCACACGTACGATGGCCGCTTTTCGGTGGTGAAGGTGTCGCACAAGCGGCCATGAACCGCAGCGTGATCATCGAATTCCTCGTTGCGGACGTAGACAAGGAGTTCGAACGCTTGAGGCAAATGGTCGAGGAGTTCGTGCAGGAACCAGCCGCCATGCCATGGGGCAACCGTTCCCTTCTTTTCCGCGACCCTGACGGCAATTTAGTTAACTATTTCACCCCGGTCACTCCGGAAGCGATCAAAAGATTCAAAAGGTGAACAAAGAGCGTGCAGTCTGCACAGCAGCAACTGTTCAGACTGCACGCCCACCTTTTGAGGTCCGAACAGCGACAAGTAAGAGACCCATGGAACAGGTAACGAGAAACGCATTTGGCGTCACTTGTTTCCTCCAAGCTGTCGAGAACCGTCTTGCACTCCCTACCCCGCCGCGCGCATCCAAGAATGGCGCATGGCGGCCACCCTCCAACCCATTCAAACCCCCGCGACTCCGCAAGACGAGGCGGAGCGGGCGCTGGGGCTTTTTCACCCGGTCACAGCGGAGTGGTTCCGGGCTGTCTTTGAGCGGCCGACCGCGCCGCAGAGGCAGGGCTGGCCGGCGATCGCGGCGGGGGAAAACACGCTGATTCTGGCGCCGACGGGCACGGGCAAGACCCTGACCGCGTTTTTGTGGTGCTTGGACCGGCTGATGCTGCACGGGTCCGCGCCGGTTCCTGCTGAGGGCAAGCGTAAGCCGCGCGTGCCCGGCGGATGCAAGGTCGTCTACATCAGCCCGCTCAAGGCGCTCGCGGTCGACGTGGAGCGCAACCTGCGCTCGCCGCTCGCGGGCATCGCGAACATGGCCCGGCAGCGCGGGATCGCGTTTCAAACGCCGGAGATCGCGGTGCGGACCGGGGATACCCCGCAGCGGGACCGGGCGCGGTTCCGTCGCGACCCGGGCGAAATCCTCATCACGACGCCCGAAAGCCTGTACCTGCTGCTTACTTCCGATTCGGCCGAGTCCCTGCGGACGGTCGAGACGGTCATCATTGATGAGATCCATGCGCTGGTGCCGACCAAGCGCGGGGCGCACATGGCCTTGTCGCTGGAGCGGCTGGAAGCGATCACCGAAAAGCCGCTGCAGCGGATCGGGCTCTCGGCGACGCAGCGGCCGCTGGAGGAGGTCGCGCACTTTCTCGCCGGGGCGCAGCCTCGCGCCGCAAGCCCGGTTTCGGGGGACATCCGCGAGGAGAGCGAGCGCGAGTGGACCAGCGAGCCGGAAGCCGTCGCGGACAATCTCGCGCCGTCGCCGGCCGTTCCAGCGGACACGGCCGCCCGCTACCGCCCCGTCACCATCATCAACGCCGCCGAGCCGAAGCGCCTGGAGCTGCGCATCGAGGTGCCCGTTGAGGACATGGCCAAGCTGGGCGAGATGCAGGAGCTGCCGAGTGGCGCGGCCTCGCAGGGGCCCAAGCGGACCTCGATCTGGGCGGCGATCCACCCGCGTCTGCTCGAAATCGTGCGCGAGCGCGTGTCCACGCTGATCTTCGTCAACAGCCGCCGCATCGCGGAGCGGCTGGCCGGGGCCTTGAACGAGCTTGCCGGGGAAAATGTCGCGCGGGCGCATCACGGGTCGCTTGCCGCTGCGCAACGGTCGGAGATTGAAGAGCTCTTGAAGGCGGGCAAGATCAAGGCGCTGGTCGCGACCTCCTCGCTGGAGCTGGGCATCGACATGGGCGCGGTGGACCTGGTGATCCAGATTGAAGCGCCGCCGTCGGTGGCGAGCGGGATGCAGCGGATCGGGCGCGCCGGGCACTCGGTGGGCGCGGCGAGCGAGGGCATCATCTTTCCCAAGTACCGGGCCGACCTGCTGGCCTGCGCCGCGGTGACGCGCGCGATGCACGAGGGGCTGGTCGAGTCGACGCGGTTCCTCCGCAACCCGCTCGATGTGCTGGCGCAGCAGATGGTGGCCATCGTGGCGCAGCCGCCCGCGCTGGCCTGGCGGGAGCCGACCAAGAAGAAGCTGAAGGCCGAGATCGACGAAGAGCGCTCGCCGGGGCTGCACGCGGACGCTCTGTACGCGATGGTCCAGGCCGCCGCGCCGTATGCCGAGCTGACCCGCGGCGCGTTCGAGGGTGTGCTCGATCTGTTGGCCGGGCGCTACCCGTCGGACGAGTTCGCCGAACTGCGCCCGCGCGTGACCTGGGACCGGCTGACCGGGATCGTCACGCCCCGGCAGGGCGCGAAGGGGCTCGCGATCCTGAACGGCGGGACCATCCCGGACCGGGGACTGTACGGGGTCTTCCTGTCGGGTTCGGAGAAGAAGCCCATCCGCGTGGGCGAGCTGGACGAGGAGATGGTCTTCGAGTCGCGCAACGGCGACACCTTCATCCTGGGCGCGAGCACCTGGCGCATCGACGAGATCACGCATGACAAGGTGCTGGTTTCGCCCGCGCCGGGTGAGCCGGGCAAGATGCCTTTCTGGCACGGCGACAATGCGGGACGGCCGCTCGAGTTCGGGCGGCGCATCGGCGCCTTGACGCGCGAGCTGCGGGCGCAGCCGCACAATGTCGCGCTGGCGCGGCTGGTTCGCGAGCACGACCTGGACGCCCGCGCCGGGGAAAACCTGCTCCGCTACCTGGCCGACCAGGAGATCGCGACCACCACCGTGCCGGACGACCGGACGATCGTGATTGAGCGTGTGCGCGACGAGCTGGGGGACTGGCGGGTATGCGTCCTCACCCCCTTCGGCTCGCGGGTCCATGCGCCCTGGGCCATGGCCGTCACGGGCCGCATCCGCGCGAGCGGTGGGCCGGATGTGGAAGCGATGTGGGCCGACGACGGCTTCGTGCTGCGCTTCCCAGAGGCCGACAAAGCGCCGGACGCGGACATGCTGCTGCTAGACGCGGAAGAAGCGACCGGCCATGTGCTGCGGCAGCTGGGGGCGACGGCGTTGTTCGCGGCCAAGTTTCGCGAGTCCGCCGCCCGCGCCCTGCTCCTGCCCCGCCGACGGGCCGACGGGCGTACCCCCTTGTGGCAGCAGCGTAAGCGCGCGTACGACCTGCTCTCCGTGGCGAGCCGCTACGCGGCCTTCCCGATGCTGCTGGAGGCGTACCGCGAGTGCATGCGGGATGTGTTCGACATGCCGGCATTCCTTGAAACGCTGCGGGCGGTCGAGAAGCGGCAGATTCGGGTGCATGTGGCCGACACGCGCACGCCCTCGCCGTTCGCGGCTTCGCTCTTGTTCTCCTACGTCGCGAACTACATCTACGACGGCGACGCGCCGCTGGCCGAGCGCCGGGCGCAGGCCTTGTCCGTGGATCAAGACCAGCTGCGCGAGCTGATGGGCGACGCCGACCTGCGCGAGCTGCTGGACCCGGACGCGATCGCCGAGGTGGAGGAGCAGCTGCAGGCGCTCGGCGAGATCGCGGCGGCGCGGTCGGTTGATGCCATGCACAACCTGCTGCTGCGGCTGGGCGACCTGTCGCGGGAGGAGCTGCGGCGGCGGACTGCTTCTGCCGAGGTCTTCGAGCAGGTGGAGCGTCTGACGCGGGCCAGGCGGGTGCTGGAGGTGCGGATCGCGGGCGAAAAGCGGCTGATCGCGGTCGAGGACGCGGCGCGGTACCGGGACGCGCTCGGGGTGCCTTTGCCGCCGGGGCTGCCGACGGCGCTGCTGGCGACCGTCGCTACTCCGGTTTTGGAGTTGGTCCGCAGGTACGCGCGGACGCATGGGCCGTTCACTCTCGGCGAAGTCAAGGCCCGGTTCGGGCTCGATGAGACGGTCGCCGACGCGGCGCTAAGGCAGCTTCTGCTCGACGGGCGGGTGGTTGAGGGCGGCTTCCGGCCGGGCGGAGTGCACCGGGAGTGGTGCGATGCGGAGGTGCTGCGGCTGATCCGGCGCAAATCGCTCGCCAAGCTCCGCAAGGAGGTCGAGCCGGTGGAGCAGGCCATGCTCGCCAGGCTGGGGACACACTGGCAGGGGGTTCTGCAAAAGCGCCGGGGCCTCGATGCATTGCTCGACACGCTGGAGCAGTTGCAGGGCGCGCCGCTGGTGGCCTCTCTTTTGGAGAGCACGATCCTGCCCGCGCGAGTCGTTCGGTATTCGCCTGGGGATCTCGACACGCTGATCGCGGCGGGCGAGGTCGCCTGGTGCGGGCTCGACCCCTTAGGGGAGCACGACGGACGGATTGCGCTGTATTTGTCCGAACAGCTGCCGGTGCTGCGCGGGCCGCGCGCGGTGGACGCCGACCCCTTGACCGAGCGCGAGCAGGCGCTGGTTGCCCAGCTAAGCCGGGGTGGCGCGATGTTCTTCGCGCAACTGCACGACTCGGTCGGCGGGGGCTACCCCGGCGAAACTCTGGATGCGCTGTGGTCGCTGGTCTGGCGGGGGATCGCGACCAACGATACCTTCCACGCGCTGCGGGCCTACGCGCAAAAGCCGGCTGCGGCCGCGCGGAACGGCAAACGGGTGCATAACCAGAACTTTCGCTCGCGCCGGACGACTCCTCCAAGTGCTCAAGGAAGATGGACGCTGCTGCCCGCAGGCGACGCGCTTGCCTCGCAGACGGAGTGGTCCCACGCTTTGACCCAGCAGATGCTCAACCGCTACGGGGTGCTCACGCGCGAGTCGGTGGGGGCGGAGAACGTGCCGGGCGGGTTTAGTGCCGTATACGACGTGCTGAAGGCGATGGAGGAGTCGGGCAAGATCCGGCGCGGGTACTTCGTCGCCGGGCTGGGGGCGACGCAGTTCGCTTTGCCGGCGGCGGTGGATCTGCTGCGGTCTTTACGATCGGGAGCGGCCCCGGAGCCTTCCGAGATGGTCACGCTGGCCGCGACCGACCCGGCGAACCCCTACGGTTCCGTGCTGCCATGGCCTGCCTTGCAGGGCGGGGAGCAGGACGGGAGCGCCGTGCGGACACTGACCCGCGGCGCGGGAGCTTCGGTGATCCTGCGCAATGGCGAGCTGGTCGCGTACATGCGGCGCGGAAACCCGCATGTGCAGTTCTTTCTGCCGGCGGAGGAGCCGGAGCGCGGGCAGGTCGCGCGGGACCTCGCGGGGCACCTGGCTTTGCAAACACAGGAGGAGATGCGGACCGGCACGGAGGCGCAGCAGCGCGGGGGCTTGCTGCTCGCGACCATCAACGGCGAGCCGACGCACCTGCACTGGATGGCGCGCACGCTCCAGGACGCGGGTTTCCAAGCCGCGCCGATGGGCTTCAACGTCCGGCGAATCCTGCCACCGGTGCTAGGGAGGCCGGCCCATGCCTGAGGGCGATACCATCTTCCGCTCGGCCCGCGCTCTGGGCCGGGCTTTGCAGGGGAAAACGGTCACGCGGTTCGAGACCGCGCTCGCCCCACTTGCGAGCGTGAACGACAACACGCCGGTCGCGGGCCGGACCGTGGACAACATCGAGGCCAACGGGAAATGGCTGCTCATGCACTTCTCGGGCGACCTGATCCTGGTCACGCACATGCTCATGAGCGGGTCGTGGCACATCTACAGGACGGGCGAACGCTGGCGGGTGCCGCGCCGGATGATGCGCTGCGTGGTCGCGGTCGAGGACTTCGAGGGGGTCGCGTTCAATGTGCCGGTAGCGAAGTTCTTCACCGCGCGGACGCTGGCGCGCGACAGCATGATCCCGAAGCTCGGGCCGGACTTGTTGCGTGCCGACTACGACGAGGCCGAGGCGCGCGCGCGGGTGCTGGCCCGGCCGTCTGAAGAGATCGCGAGCGTGCTCTTGAATCAGCGGGTGATTGCCGGGCTGGGGAATGTGTACAAGGTGGAGGTGTGCTTTCTGTGCGGGGTGCACCCGTTTCGGCTTGTCTCGTCTTTGAGCACGGAGGAGCTGGACTGCCTGCTGTTCCAGTCGCTGAAGCTGATCCGCGACAATGTGCGCGAGTCGACGGAGGACCAGCCGCTGACCTACACCGGGGCGCGGCGGACGACGCACTCCTCGAGCGAGGGCGCGCGGCTGTGGGTGTACGGGCGGCAAGGGCAGCCCTGCCGGCGGTGCGGGACGGCGGTGCTGATGCGCAAGCAGGGGCCGGATGCGCGGTCCACGTACTGGTGCCCGCAGTGCCAGCCGTCTCAGCCGGGAGCGGAGCCGGTCGCGGGGTGGGCGATGACGAGCGGGCGCAAGCGGGTGGGGTGCTGAGAGCGGATCGTGAGCTTTCGCTCACGGCACCCCACATCTCAAACGCGAGATGTTGGCACCGAAAACACTTCTTGCACCGAGCAGCTGCTCGGTGCATACTCCAAGCATGCGTGCCAACGTCAACCTGAATACCCATGCCTACGATTTCGCTTCCAGCTACGCGCGCGCCAAGGGTCTGCCCCTTGGTGCGGCAATCAGCGAGCTCCTGATCCGGGCAGAGCAAGCGCCCGAGCCGCCGTCTCCCATGCTGGTGACAGCCCCGAACGGCTTGCTAGTTAGGGCAAAGCGGGACGGTGACCAGGTCATCACGCCTGAGATGGCGAAGGAGCTTGCAGAGGACGACTTTGACTAAGGTGACGGTCCACCTTCTGGACCTCAACGTCTTGCTGGCTCTTTTGGACCAACGGCACGCACATCATGCAGCAGCGGAAGGATGGTTTGATCAGCCCGGATTGCGATGGTCGTTATGCGCCTTTACGGAAGCCGGCGT
>CAXTTW010000041.1:2080-11870 GCA_964247255.1 uncultured Acidobacteriaceae bacterium | reverse complement strand
GCGCGGGCAAGGCGCACGACCTCGATGTGGACCTTCTGGCCGCGGTCGTCCACGCCGAAGGCGCGGGGCACGTCCATGCGCGGTCTCGGGCCGGCGCGCAGGGCCTGATGCAGCTTATGCCGGCTACCGCGACCTCACTCGGTCTGCACGACGTTTGGGCACCCGGCGAAAACGTGGGCGGCGGCGCGGCCTACCTCGATGCGCTGCTGACCCGCTACGGCAACAACATCGCCTGGGCGCTTGCCGCCTACAACGCCGGCCCTGCCGCGGTCGACCGCTTTCGCGGCATCCCACCCTATCGCGAAACACGCCGCTCCGTCGCTCGCATCCTCCACGAGTTCAACCAGCGCTACACAGCCCGGCGGGCCACACTGACTTTAGCCGCAGCCCACCTCCAAGGAGCGCCTCGCCCGTGAGTCAGAAACAAGGAATCAACCGCAACCTCCTTCTGGGGGCGGTGCTCGTCCTGCTCCTGGCCGGCGTTTGGCTGCTGCGCGACCGCGTCCACTTCGATTTCCGCACCTTCGTCGAGCAACTCAAGCTGGCGAACTGGTGGCTGTTCGGCGCCGGTGTGGCGCTGATTTACGCGGCGTACGGCGTGCGCGCGGTGCGCTGGGCCCTGTTCCTGCGCCCTACCAAACGCGTTTCCCCAGCCTCGCTTTTCGGCACACAGATCATCGGTTTCACTGCGGTCGCGCTGTTTGGGCGCCTGGCCGACCTGGTCCGCCCCTACCTGGTCGCCAAACGCACGAACATTCCGCTTCCCTCGCAGATCGCCGTTTACGCAGTCGAGCGCATCTTCGACCTCGGCTCGAACGCGGTCATCTTCGCCGGAATCCTGCTGCTCGCGCCCGACCGCAACACAATCCCGCACCCCGAGGCGGTCCGCAAGCTGGCCATGCTCGCCCTGGCCGCCGCTGTCGTGCTCGCCCTCTTCGCGGTGGTCGTGCGTAAGGCCGGCCACAGGGTCGCCGCGCTGTTCGGGCGCGGGCTGGGCGCTCTTTCCCCCAAGCTGGGCGAGGGCGCAAGCGAGAAAATCCTCGGCTTTCGCGACGGCCTCAACGCCATCGACTCCTTCGCGACCATCCTCAAGGCGAGCGCCCTCTCGCTCGTCATGTGGTTGATGATCGTCTATGCCTACCTGGTCACGGTGCGGGCGTTTACCGCCTCGCCGCCCTTGCACGGCATAACGCTGGCGCAATGCCTCGTCCTGATGGTCGCGAGCCAGGCCGCCTCCATGGTGCAGCTGCCGGTCATCGGCTGGTTCACGCAGGTCGGCATCGTCGCCGGCGCGATCCAAAAGTTGTTCAATGCCGCCCCGGAATCCTCGCTGGGCGCGGGCGCGATGCTCCTCATCGTCACCTTTCTCAGCGTTATTCCAGCCGGGCTGATCTGGTCTCGCTTTGAGCACGTCTCGCTCAAAAAGGTCACCGAAGAAAGTGAAACCGCGACCGAGGAAGCAGCCGCCCGCCACGAGAAGCCGGAGTTCGTGCCGGAGGCCTGAGTCCTCGCATCCAACCCAGCGTATGCCGCAACAGCAGCCCATTCCCGGATCGCTTTCCAAAGCCCTGCTCGCCGGACTGGCCGGCGGCCTCGCCGGTTCCGCGGCTAAAGTCATCGCGGAAAAGCTCTTTCCTCCCCGCCTCCAGGGGCAAACACCCCCGCCGCAAGTCGTCGTCGAGCGCGCAGCAGAGGCCGTGGACGCGCACCCCGGCAGCACCGCCAAGAAAGCCGCGACCGAGAGCATCCACTGGAGCTTCGGCACGCTGACCGGCGGCGTGTACGGCGTGGCCGCCGAGTTCGAACCGAAAATCACCGCCTGGCGCGGTGCCGGGTTCGGCCTGGGATTGAACAAGCTCATGCACGAGGGCCTGCTGCCCTATGCGGGGTTCTCGGCGCCGGTCAAGGACCAGCCCGCGCAGGAACGGGTCAGCGAGTGGGTCACACACGCGGTCTACGGCGTCATGACCGAGCTCGTCCGCCGTGCTGTGCGGAAGCGTTTGTAAGCTAGAATTGCCGCAACGATGAAATGCCCCTACTGCGGCCATGGACAAGACCGAGTCGTCGACTCCCGCGAGATCGACGATTCGGCCGCGGTGCGCCGCCGCCGCGAGTGCGACCGCTGCACCCGGCGCTACACCACCTACGAGCGCTACGACGAAATACCCTGCATGGTCGTCAAGAAGGACGGCCGGCGCGAGCGGTTTGACCGTCATAAAATCCTGACCGGCCTCCAGCACGCCTGCGAAAAGCGTCCCGTGGCCATGCGGCAGCTCGAAGAGCTGGTCGATGCCGCCGAAGCCTTCCTGAACGACGCGCCCGACCGCGAGCGGTCCACCGCCGCCCTCGGCGAGTTCATGATGGACGGCCTCAAGCGCCTCGACACCGTCGCTTACATCCGCTTCGCCAGCGTGTATCGCGAGTTCAAGGATGTGGCCGAGTTTCGCGACGAGCTCGAGCGCATCGGCCGCATCCCCATCGACACCACCCTCAAGCTCGAAAAGGAACCACTCCCCAACGCATGAGCCAACACGTCATCACCCTGATCCCCGGCGACGGTATCGGCCCCGAAGTCACCGCAGCCACCACGCACATTCTTGAAGCCGCCGGCGCAACCATCACCTGGGAACACCACGATGCCGGGGCCGACGCCTTTGCGAAGACCGGCGAGTACATCCCGCAGGCTTTGTATGATTCGGTTCGCCGGACCAAGGTCGCCCTGAAGGGGCCCGTCACCACCCCCATCGGTGAAGGCTTCAAGTCGATCAACGTGACTCTGCGCAAGCAATTCGACCTGTACGCGAACGTGCGCCCGATCAAGAACCTGCCCGGGCTGGCAACCAAGTACCCCGACGTGGACCTGGTGATCGTGCGCGAAAACACCGAAGGTTTGTACGTCGGCATCGAGGCGGAGATCGTCCCCGGCGTTTGCACCTCGACCAAGGTGATCACGGAAAAAGGCTCGACCCGCATCGCGAACTTCGCTTTCGAGTATGCCGAAAAGCACGGCCGCAAGCGGGTCCACGCCATCCACAAAGCCAACATCATGAAGCTGACGGATGGGCTGTTCCTGCGCTGCTCCCGAGCAGTGGCCGAACGCCACCCCGGCATTTCCTATGCCGAGCACATCGTCGACAACACCTGCATGCAACTGGTCACCAACCCGTACCAGTACGATGTGATGGTGATGGAGAATCTGTACGGCGACATCCTGAGCGACCTCTGCTCAGGATTCGTCGGCGGGCTCGGGCTGGTGCCTGGCGCCAACCTCGGCGAAAACGCCGCCATTTTCGAGGCCGTGCACGGCTCCGCCCCGGACATCGCCGGTCAGAACAAGGCCAATCCGACCGCGTTGCTCCAGTCAGCAGTGCTGATGCTGCGCCACCTGGACGAGGACGCGATTGCCGACCGCATCCAACGGGCGCTCGAAACGGTCTACGCCGAAAAGAAGACGCTGACCCGCGACGTGGGCGGGAGCGCGGGCACACGAGCCTTCGCGGACGCAGTGGCGGCGGCCCTGCGCTGAGCCCGCAGTAGCATGGAACCAGTGATCTCCCTCCGCAAAACGACCTTGATTCGGCGAACCCTCCTCCCCGCCCTCGCGGCGGTCCTGCTCGCCTATACCGCCTGCAAACCCGGCTTGCTCGGCCCCACCAAGCACTACTACCAGGTCGACTATGCCCATGGCGGCACGGTCACCGGCGTGGTCCGCTTAACGGGTACGCCGCCCCGGCGCGTGATGATCGACATGGCCCAGGATCCGATCTGCGCCATGAGCCCGACCGACCTCACCGACGACTACGTGGTTCACGACGGTGACCTGGCAAACGTGGTCGTGTATATCCAGAGCGGGCTCGGCGACCGCTCCTACCCCATCCCGCGCCGCACGGTCGTCATCGACCAGAAGGGCTGCCGCTTTCTGCCCCACGTTTCAGCCGCGATGGCCGGGCAGGAGGTCGAGTTCACCAACTCGGACCCGACCCAGCACAACGTTCACATGGCTCCGACGGGCAAGGGGAATCCGAACTTCGACGTGACCCAGCGCGGCGACGCCAACCCCATTTCGCGCTACTTCGCCACGCCCGAGCTGATGATGCCGGTGCGCTGCAACAACCACCCCTGGATGCACGCGTACCTCAGCGTGTTCGCGAACCCGTTCTTCGCCGTCACCGGCCCGGACGGGCGGTTTACCATCAAGGGCCTGCCGCCCGGAACCTATACGCTGACCGCGCTGCACGAGAAAGCCGGGAGTAAATCGGCGACGATCACCGTCGCGGCGAACGGGACGGTGGAGCAGCATTTTGATTTTTGAGTTGCCTCGCTTCCTACGAGGCTGGACTACCTTAACAGAGGCTGGAGCACCCGGGACTCCAAAGCCGTGAAATACCTCAACGGGTATACACGACATGCAAAGGAGCGACAACGCGAGACGGAATCAAAGATGCAACGACTATTGGTGCCGAGGCCTCTTCGAGAACGCAACGGGTGGGCACCGCAGTGTAGTCGGTCGGATCCTTGATGCTATGGAGAGCTTGCTTGAGCGCCTAGAACGGACTATTTCATAAAGCCTTTAGTTCCTATCTGATGTCCCCAAAAGTCCGTGACCTCACGAATTCGCTGCAGCGCTACGTTGACGGTTTGGATGATAGCATCAGCGTCAGCACGGCTTATTACCTCTTGCGGAGCTACGACCAAATCTCCTTTAAAATCCACATACATTGAAGCGTTTCGACTTGCGAACTTAGGTGGTGCTACCTGGAGATAGATGCCGCCAAGCACAGACAAATAGTTTTCGGCATCTTCACTTGCCCAAGCCATTCTTCCGATCTTCTAATGATGATTCAAACAGGTCTCTTTAAACTCTTTCTCGTCGATCAGCCCGGTATACACATCGGCGGCCAATTGCGATTTTGCTATCTCTTCCAACGCAGTAAATGCAAGAGCGTAGGCTCGGCTATAACGATCACGCTCGAACAAGAGTTCGGCGTCTTGTAGTAGATCGATCGCATTGTTGTGAGCTTTCTGGTACAGGTCCAAGTAGTCCATGTGGCCGTCTTCCCCAAACCGACAGATATCTGGAAATATTTGCGGCCCTTTGCAGCTTAGTATTACGCGAATGTGGATGCGATTTCCGCGAATGTCCACGTTCCCGGCGATACTTGCAGGGCCAGCCACTCCGCCGCTTGTACGGCGCCCTCCGCAAACGCCGCGCGCGTGTGCGATTCGTGCTGAAGCGTGATGGTTTCGGCTCCCGACCGCAGGGTCAACATATGCAGCCCGGCTGCTTCGCCGACGCGGTGCGAGGTGATCGGAGCTCCGCCGCCCACCATGGCTTGCAAGGTCAGCGCCGTCCCGCTGGGGGCATCGCGCTTTGTAATGTGGTGCGTTTCCTCGATCTTCAACTTATACCCGGGCAGGGCGCGGGCCAGCTCGCCGGCAGCGCGAAAAAACGCCTGCACACCGAGCGAAAAATTCGTCCCGTGGAGCAACGATGCCCCGTGCCGCTCGGCGAGCGCGGCCATCTCGGGCAGGTGCGCGTACCAGCCCGTCGTCCCGACCACGACCTTGGCCCCGTGCGGCAAAAGTGCGCGCAGGTTCTCGACGACAGCCTCCGGCGTGGTGAAGTCGATCACGACGTCGACCCCGGCCAGCAGCGCCGAGGTCAGGGCGCGCGCATGGCGATTTTCTTCCGCGCCCAGGACTTGCACGGCATGGCCGCGCGCGCGGGCGATCTCCGCGATGGCGGAGCCGGTTTTACCGCGGCCGAGAATGAGTAAGTTCATAAAGCCTCAAAACCGCCTACGCGGCTGGCGGTCCCTTCGGGACGTGTCCTCGTTAAAAGCTTTGAACATCAAAAATCGTCGGGTCCGGGTCTCGAAAAAACTCCGCGTGCAGCGACCGAATCGCCTCGTCCGTGTCGTCTTCATCCACCATGAAGCTCATGTTGATCTCGCTCGCGCCTTGCGAGATCATACGCACGTTAATGTGCCGAATCGAGTTGAACAGGCGCGCGGCCACGCCGGAGTGGCCGCGGATGTCATCGCCTACCAGGCAGATGAGCGCCTTGCGCCCTTCATACTTCACGTCGGCAAGCCGGGACAGGTCGGCGGCGATCGCGGGCAGGGCCTCGTTCGAGTCGACCGTGAGCGACACCGAAACCTCGCTCGTCGAGACCATGTCGACCGCGCAACGGTGCTTGTCGAAAATGTCGAAGATGGCCTTGAGATAGCCGTGGGTCATCAGCATGCGGCTCGCGACCACATCCACGATGGTGAGGCGGCGCTTGGCGGCAATGGATTTGACCGGGTTGCGGCAGGGCGGGGAGAGCGCCTGGATTCGCGTACCCTCGTTCGACGGGTTGCGCGAGTTGAGCACCAGCACTGGGATGTTCCGCTTGACGGCGGGCAGGATGGTCGCGGGGTGTAGCACCTTCGCTCCGAAGTAGGCGAGCTCCGCCGCCTCCTCGAACGAGATGGAGCGCACGCGCAGGGCGGACTGGACCACGCGTGGGTCGGTGGTCATGATGCCGTCCACATCGGTCCAGATCTCGATGGCTTCGGCCCCGATGCCCGCGCCGACCAGCGCTCCGGTGAAGTCGGACCCGCCTCGGCCGAGTGTAGTGGCGCCGGATTCAGTCGCGCCGCTCAAGCCTCCCATGACTACCGTGCTGACGTCCTCGGCGAGCAGCTGTACGAGGGCGCGGAGCCGCTCCGCGATGCGCGCGTCGTCCGGGATGGCGCGAGTGTGCTCGGCCCCGGTCACGATGCAGCGGCGCGCGTCGATATGGACACCGTCAAGCGCGGGGGCGCGCGCGAATACATCGGCGATGAGTCGGCTCGACAGCCGCTCGCCGTAGGACACGATCATGTCCTGGATGCGCGGCGTAAGCTCGCCGACCGCGGCCAGGCCGCGCAAAATCTCGTCGAGCGCGGCAAACTCCGCGGGCAGCCAGGCATTGTCGACTGAGAGCGCGCCCGCGGCCTCCCGGTGCCGGGTGAGCAGGCGGGCGGTAATCGCGAGGGCGGTTTCGCGGTCGCCCGCGGCGGCGGCGGTCGCTGCCTGGAGCACCGGGTCGGTCACCTTGGCCCTCGCGCTCACGACCACGATGGGCTGTACCCCGGAAGCGCGGCGGCCGGCGACGATGCGGGCGGTGCGGGCGATCGCTTCGGCTGACTCGACGGAGGTGCCGCCGAACTTCATCACCGTGTACTTCATGGCTTGCCCCCAGGCAGCAGCCTGCCCTGGGAGTGGAGCAGCTCGGCATTGAGCAGGGCCGCGCCGGCCGCGCCGCGGATGGTGTTGTGGGAGAGCACAGTGAACTTCCAGTCGAGCAGCGCGCAGGGGCGCAAGCGGCCTACAACGGCAGACATACCCCCGCCTCGCATCCGGTCGAGCCGGGGCTGAGGCCGGTCTTCGCCGTGGAGGTACTCGACCGGTTGCGCGGGGGCGGAAGGCAGGTCGCGGCCCTGCAGCGGGCGGAAGGCGCGCCAGGCTTCGAGGATTCGCTCACGCGACGGCTTGGTGCGGAACGCGACGGAAACCGATTCCGTGTGGCCATCCTCGACCGGAACGCGGTTGCAGTGAGCGGAGATCCGAAGGGGCAGCGGCTCATCGAGGGTCCCCAGCAGCTTCGCGGTTTCGGCGGCCATCTTTTCTTCCTCGTTGCGGATAAAGGGAACGACGTTGCCGAGGATATCGAGCGAAGGAACGCCCGGGTAGCCCGCGCCGGAAACCGCCTGCATGGTGGTCACGAACACGCTTTCGAGGCCGAATGCGTCGTGGAGTGGCTTGAGCGCGAGTACCAGGCCGATCGCCGAGCAGTTCGGGTTAGTCACGAGGTAGCCGGGTCCCGGTTGCCGCGCGGTGAGGTCGAGGTGCGCGGGATTGACCTCCGGGATGACGAGCGGCGTGCGCGGGTCCATGCGGAAGGCGGATGAGTTGGAGAGGACGGCGCGGCCTGCCTCGACGAACCGCGGCTCGAGGTCGAGCGCAATGTCAGTGTCGAGGGCGGCGAAGATAACCGTGGGCGCGTTGTCCGGAACGGCGGGCGAAAGCGGGATGCGGGCGAACTGGTCCGGGAGCGGGGTCGCCAGCTTCCAACGGACGGCGTCGCCGTAGAGCTTGCCCTCGGAGCGCTCGCTGGCGGCGAGCCAGGTCGGCCGGAACCGGGGATGGTGCGCGAGGAGATCGAGAAAGCGCTGGCCGACTGTGCCGGTTGCGCCGAGGATGCCGACTTCGACCTGCTGCATGCTGGGCTGGTGTGCTCCTTCGGGTTCAGTGTAAAGGCTGCCGTGATTCAGGGCATTGTTTCGGCGGGTTCGGGCTTCTAGATTAAGCAAGTTGGTCAAGAAGGAGGGGTGCCGTGGAGTACACGACATTGCAGGCGAAGACGCAGTTTTCAAAGCTGCTGAAGGCGGCGCAGGCGGGGGAAGAGGTCCTGATCACTTCCGGTCGGGAGAAGACGCCCGTGGCGCGGCTGCTGCCAGTCGAGCGGAAAGGCGGGATCAAGATCGGGCTCATGAAGAACCTAATGGGGCCGATTCAAACAGATCTGATGGAGCCGATGAGCGAGGAAGAGCTGCGGCTGTGGGAAGACAGTGAGATCTTCCCTTGAGCTATTTGGTCGACACGCATGTGTTGCTTTGGGCTGCGACTAACGATTCGCGGTTGTCGCGACCAGCCATTTCGGTTCTGCTGGACAAAGGCGAGGCCATCCATGTCTCGGCAGTGAGCGGCTACGAGATCGCGAACAAGTTCCGCATCGGCAAGCTGCCGGAAGCCTCGGTCCTGCTGAGCGATTTCAATCGATGGGTGCGCGAGCTGGGCTTCGTGCTGCTGCCGCTGACGACCGCGCACGCAGTACGGGCCGGGCTGTTCGCGGGGGAGAACCGGGACCCCTTCGACCGGCTGCTGGCCGCGCAGGCGGAGCGGGAAGCGCTGACGCTGCTGAGTAACGACGACAAGCTGGATGAGTTCGGGGTAAGGCGAGTTTGGTAGGGCCGCTTACCCCGTTCGCACTGGACTTGACCGTTCGCTCCTAAAGTGAGCCGCTTGCGATGCGGACTCTCTAGGGTCCGTAGTGTCTTACGCTTCACCGCCGGTCAACGCATTCTCGGCCGCAACTCTTCCGGCACCGCCCCGCAGTCCCGCTCCTTGACCTTTTTCGCGGGCACCCCCGCGTACACCCCAAACGGCTCCAGGTCCTTGGTCGCGATTGAGCCCAAGCCCAGCACCGCCCCTACCCCGAGGTTCACTCCAGGCGAAACGATCGCGCGCGCGCACACCCAGGAGTAGGCCTCCAGACGCATCGGCGCGGAGACCAGCGTGAACTCCGGAGTGTTGTACAGGTGAGTTGCGCCGCACACGTACGCGCCCTGCGAGACGATGGCGTGGGAGCCGAGAAACATCGGCGAGGGGTTGTACAGCTCCGCGTCGTCAGCGAGTGAAACGCGGTCCTCGCACACGAGATTCCAAGGAGCCCAAACGCGGCCCTTGGGGTAAAAATGGCACTTGGGCCCCAGCTTCGCCCCGAAGAGCCGCAACAGAGCCGCCCGCCAGGCATGGAAAGGCCGCGGCGAAGTCCGGTAGAGGAGCGCATACACCACTCCCCATAACAGACGCGCCGCCCGGTTCCAGACCGGGTACGCCGGGCGCAGCGTGGGATCTTCGCCCACGATCGCCTGCTCCGGCACGGCGGCTCCGCTCATCGGCCCGTCTCCCCGGCCGGGGGGGGGGGGGGGGGGGCGGGGGGGGGGGGGGGGCCCCCCCCCCCGCCCGCCGCCGCCCGGGG
>CAXTTW010000041.1:0-2070 GCA_964247255.1 uncultured Acidobacteriaceae bacterium | reverse complement strand
CTCGTAAAACGCCTGCAGCGTCGAGTACACAAACCCCGCCCGCCCGTCGAGGATGCCCTTCCGGTAGAACATGAGGTAGCACCAGCGCATCAGCGGCCGCCCAGGCAGGGAGTAGAAAACCGCTTTGCGCGCGGCGTGCTTCTCGTTGAAATCCTTCGCGAACAGCGCCTTTCGCCAGGAAACCTCGTCAACGAACGCGCTCTGGGCCACGATCCCCGCTTCCGCGCTCGAGTACGCGTTGTGCCGCGCCACCCAGTGCGTCATGCCCTTGGAAAACGGAAAGTGGTCGAAGTACGCGTTCTCGATATCGACAGTTTCACCGTCGACTTCGACCACTTCGTTGATCTCTCGCCGGAAGCGCACCCGTCCCAAGCGGACCGCTCGGATGTAGAACGGAGTGGTTTGCGCGTGCCGGAGCCAGCGGCCCAGGAAGTGGTCGCGCCTGCGAAGACGAAAGGCATCCACCCAGTCGGGCGCCTTCGCTGCCTGCTCGGTGAGTACGGCCGCCAAAGCTGGGTTGGCCCGCTCGTCCGCATCCAGGATCAGCAGCCAGGGATGCCTGTAGGCCGCGCCCAGAAGCGCCGCGTTGCGCTGCCCGGCGTAGGAGTCGAACGCCCGTTGATGGACCTGCGCCCCGTGAGCCCGCGCGATCTCCACCGTGCGGTCAGTCGAGAATGAATCCCACACGTGAACATCGTCCGACCAGGCGACGGACTGAAGGCACCCGGGCAGGTCCAGCTCTTCGTTCTTCGTGATGATCAGGACGGACAGCATCGCAGCCCCAGTCTACCCGCGCCTCATACCCGCGCCAAGGTTTCGCCTTGCAGCATCTCCCGCGTCTTAAGCACGATCTGCCACTCATACATCGCCATCAGCGTCGCGTAAATGATGCCGGCCCGTCCATCGAGCACGCCGCCGCGCGCAAACAGGAGGTAAGCCCAGCGCAGCAGCGGCCGCGCGGGCAGCATGTAGAAGATCGCCTTTTGCGCCCGTCGCCGTGTGTGGAAGTCCGGGTGGAACAGCGCCGTCCTCAGGCTCGCGTCGGCCCGGAAGCCGCGCTCGTGCACGATGCGCGCCTCCATGGCCGAGTACTGATTGTGCTTGTCGAACCAGCGGTCGAGTCCCTTGGAAAACGACCAGTGCCCGAAACGGTTTCGCAGCTGCCCGGTTTCGCCCTCGACCAGCAGCACCTCGTTTACCTCGCGCGTGTAGCGCACCCGGCCCGGACGAACCAGCCGCGTGTACCAGGCCATGGTTTGCGCGTAGCGCAGGTGCCTGCCCAGGAAGTGGTCGTCGCGGCGGATGCGAAACGCGCACACGTCGTCGCAAGCGGCCTCGATCGCCCGCAGCGACTCCTGCCACAGGGCCGGGTTGAGGCGCT
Source organism: uncultured Acidobacteriaceae bacterium (assembly GCA_964247255.1). GTDB lineage: Bacteria > Acidobacteriota > Terriglobia > Terriglobales > Acidobacteriaceae > EB88. The sequence goes on along the minus strand of CAXTTW010000041.1, from coordinate 689 downwards.
CGTCCGCGTCCAGGATGAATACCCACGGGTGCCGGAAGGGGCAGTCCGCGAGCGCCGCGTTGCGCTGCGCCGCATAGGAATCGAAAACGCGCCGGTGCACGTGCGCGCCTTGGGCTTCGGCCAGCTCCGCTGTCCGGTCCGTTGAGTATGAGTCGAAAACATGGACGTCGTCGCAGAAGGAAACCGACTCCAAACACCCGCCGATGTCGCGCTCCTCATTCTTGGTCAGGATTACTACGGAAATCATGGCGCGCTCCGTCCCCAATGCGGCGGCTTTGTTGCCGGTACCCTCCATATCGGCCCGCACACGCCGCGCCATCAGGCCGCGGGTAGCCCTTTCGCGGAGGGCGCGTCCCGTTTCGGGAAGCGGTTTCGTTTCGGGACGGGGACGGGACGGGGACGACCGTCCTGCTCGACTCGAACGAAAACGCCCGCCGCCCCGGTATAGACTCTGGAAGGTATGGACCTAGTCGGCTGCGGTACCGCGCTCGTCACCCCTTTCCGCGCGGACGGCGCTCTGGACGAACCCGCTCTGCGGGCCCTCGTGGATTGGCAGATCGGTCGGCCGCGCGAGCCCGCCGCCGGCGAGCTGCCCGGCGTCGACTGGCTGGTTGCCTGCGGCACCACCGGGGAAACGCCGACGCTGTCCCGCGAGGAGTGGGCGCAGGTGTTGCGCATCACCGCCGGGC
>CAXTTW010000040.1:0-12016 GCA_964247255.1 uncultured Acidobacteriaceae bacterium | reverse complement strand
AAAGCGGTACGTGAGCTGGGTTCAGAACGTCGCGAGACAGTTCGGTCCCTATCTGCTGTGGGCGTAGGAGATTTGAGGAGGGCTGTCCTTAGTACGAGAGGACCGGGATGGACGAACCTCTTGTGTTCCAGTTGTCCTGCCAAGGGCACGGCTGGGTAGCGAAGTTCGGTTGTGATAACCGCTGAATGCATATAAGCGGGAAGCACGCTCCAAGATGAGATCTCCCTGAAGGGCCCAGGAAGACGACCTGGTTGATAGGCTGGAGGTGAAAGCGCAGTAATGCGTGCAGCTTACCAGTACTAATCGCCCGTCCGGCTTGTCCATAGAATTAACTCTGTGCAGTTCGCACCGGGGACATTCGACACAAGCCTTGCATTATAGGCGCGACCCAATCGATTTCGTTGTGAGACATCTCGGCCGTTCCCAGTGGTAAGAGGGAACGCACTTCGGTCAAGGAAGTGCAGCAAGCCGCAAGTTTACCGGTGACCATACCGCGAGGGTCCCACCCGTTCCCATCCCGAACACGGAAGTTAAGCCTCGCTGGGCCGATGGTACTGCACGCGCAGGTGTGTGGGAGATTAGGAGATCGCCGGTAATTAGTTGAGAGGGCCCGCTTCGGCGGGCTCTTCTTGTTGTTGGCAAGATCCATCGGTCACATGAGATTGCGGCGTTCGAGGCAGCTTTCGCCGAAAGCAGGCGGCTTACCTACGCGGTTGAAGGACGATGGACGATGCCCGCGCTGTAATGGGGAGACGCTCCTCGAAGCAAGCCGCACAACCCTACAGCCCGCGCAGGGTTCTACTCCGGCAGGAGATCTCATGAGAACGACGATGGTGAACACGATCCTTGCCTGCCTTCTCGGGTGTACAGCTGCCATCCCGGCTTACAGCCTGCAGCGAACGGCAGCCCCGGCTCAGGCCCATGGGAAGGGCCCGCTCTCTCCCGAGGAGGAGTTACAGCACCTGACAGAAGCGTTGAAGCTCAGCCCAGAGCAGCAGGCAAAGATCAAGCCAATCCTGACAAACCGCCGAGCGCAACTGACCGGGATTCGCGCGGACCGTACTCTTTCCCCTGAGGGCAAGTCGGAGAAGATGCGGGCGCTCGACGAAGACGCGAATGGTAAGCTGATGAGCTTGCTGACCGCGGACCAGAAGCCCCGGTACGAGGCTATGGTGCAGCACCGGAAGGAGATGGTGGGGCAGCTACGGGCCCGGCGTTCAGGCGCACGGTAAGTGAAGCTGAGCGCGTGGGACAAGTCCAAACAAGCGAGCGGCTCACTTGATCCCGGCCTGAGCTTGCTGTTCCGAGGCAGTCTGGAAGCGCCGGTAGCCGTCATCCGCGATCGTGACCTCGACGTGGTAGCCAAGGAGAAGAGCGGCATGGGCTTCGACATGGAGTAAAGCTCCTGTCGGCAGCCAAACCTCGTTGTTGATGATCTTCTGCTCGAAGATAAAGCTCGATCCTTTATCCAGGGAAACGAGACCCAACTCGACATGGAAGCCCGTTTCAAGCTTGGCCTGAACGCGGCGTACCTGACGGTCGTGCTCGTCGATCCACAGCGTGCCCGACAGGTGCTTGGACGCTTCTTCCGCGACCCCGTGTGTGTCGACTTTCGGGTCGCCGAGGAAATCGAGAGCGATCATCGGGCGGTTGTCCATCAACACACGGCGCTCATTGCTGAAGTGCTCGATCGCGAGCAGCCGGGCAACGCTGACCTGATGCCGATGGTTGATCGCATCTCCGGGAGGCGTGGCTTCGGCTTCCTTGATCTTGCGCGTCACGCGCGCGAGTTCTTTCTGATCATCCGTGCCGGCCAGCAGGACGCCGTTCTTTCGCACAAGCTTTTGAACTACATGCCCATTCACGAAGAAGACGTTGAACTCGCGCCGGTCCTCTTTCTTCACTCCGCCGCGCGCGTCGAGCTGCCGAATAGTCTGGAGCTCCCGGTAGGTATAGCTTTCCCGCGTTTTATCGAGCTGCAGCTGATGCTGCCGAACCTGCTCCAGAAACGCTGGGATGGGGGGCAACGCTTCCTGAGCCGGCTGCGCCGTGGATTGGAACAGCAGAGCGAGCAGAAAGGATGCGATCACCATAGCAAGAGGGTCCCACAACGGAACGTCTCTCGGCAAAAGAGTAGGGAAACTTGGAGCAGTTGCGCTATGATTCGACCGGATACCCAGCGCACCCTATGATTCTCACTCTTTTCTCTTTCGGCCTTACTTGGGCCATTCTCGCCTTCACGTTCTTCGGTCTAGCCAGCGTTTTGTCGGGCTTCCACAGCCCCTACATTCAGTCGACGTTTACGATCGCGTTCCTTATCGGGTTCATCGACGCGCTGATCGTCAAGGCCGCGCGGGTGATGGCCTTCGACGTACCAGCCTGGTTGTTGTACGGCATCCTCGCCGGCGCGGACTACCTACTGATCCTCGCGACGAGCAATACGCAGATCGGCTACTACGTGACCGGACACAAGAGCGCGACCATCGCAGCCGTTGTGCTGGCAGCGGTCGCGTTCGTGACGGAGTTTATCAAGGAGAAGTTCAGGGCCGATACGCGCTGAAGTTTACTTGCCGCTCAGCTTTTGCGTCGCGATCTGCCCGGCGGCCGTGGTCTTGTCGGTGTCCTTGACCTTGGCATAGAGCTCGCGCGCCTTCTGTGGGTTTGTGCCGGCGATCGCCGCGGCGTAGCTCAGGCGTGCCGCGTTCGCCGAGACCGTCGTCGCCGGATGCTCGATAAGAGACTCGTAAAGCTTGGCCGCTTGCGAAATCCTGTTGGTCGTGGCGTACAGGTTCGCGAGCGCCAGCTTGCCGAGCGCCGCAAGCGCGCTGTCCCGTGCATCGGCCGTCTTTTTCAGATCTGCTTCGGCTGCCGCCGTATCGTTCATGTCGAGCGCGGTCAGGCCGGCGAAGTAGCGGGCGTTCTCCCCTGCCTGAAAAAAGCCGTACTTGTCCGCAACAGCGCGAAAGAGCGGGTTTGCGACTTTGGCGCGCGCGGCTGCCGAAGGATAGGCCTTCACATTCGGAATCGGTCGGTCGCCCGGCCGCTGAATGGGCGCGTCGTAGACGTCCATGGCCCCGTCCAGGGCGTCCTGCGCCTTTGCCGAGCGGCTGCTTGCCCAAAGAGACACGGCCAGGACAACGAGCAGCACAGCGGCAGCGAGAACCGAGATGCGGATCAGGCGGCGAGTACGGTTTGGAGATGCGGGAACCGGCGAAGAAAGGCGGGAAAAGCTGCTGCCATTGCCCGTAGGCGAGTTTGGAGTGTTCACGTGAGGGGTTTTTGCCTCTGTGCGGGGAGTTGGAGGCCGCCTCTTCCAAAGCGGCCTCAGGGAAGTTTAGCAGCCGCTTCCCTCGCGCTGGCTGTGCGGAGCGGGCCGATCAGGCCGCGCGCGGGTCCGCGATCAGGCCGTTTTCGATCTTTTCCTGGCAGGCGATGCAGTGCGGGGTCCATGGCACGGCTTCCAGGCGCTTTTCTCCAATCGGGTTGCCGCACACCAGGCACTCGCCGAAGGTGCCTTCATCCAGGCGGTCGAGCGCGGAGCGCACTTCGGACAGTTGTGTGTGGCCTTGGGTTCCCTGAAGGAAAAGAAGCTCCTTGTTGTAGGACTGCACGGCATGGTCGGCCGCGTCCTGGAGATCGTCGGTGCTCGACTCACGGCCTTCCTTGACGGCGGAAAGCATGGTGCGCTCGAGAAGGGACTGCTGGGTGCGAAGCTTGTCCTCGAAGCGCTTGAGGAATTCTGGGGAACGGCTCATTCCGGGTTGCTCCTGATCTTCATGTGGGCGGGTTGCAATGGGATGTTGGACGCAGATTGCCGGAAAAGATATGGTTCGGCTGCGCCAATCTTTACGGGCTTGGAAAAACACCTTGCCCGCCGGGTGCTCCCCCTTTAGGCTTGAACCATGTATGACGATTTCCACGTAGCCGACCATTGGACCGGCGAGGATCTGCACTGCCGCTGGAAAGCCCTGATGACGGCCATCGCGACGCGCCATGCCGATGCAGTGGATGTGCGCTTCGATGTCAATGGGCGTCCGCTGTGGATCGCGATGCCGTGCGAGGCTTGGATCGAGCACAAACGCAAAACCGGCTTCGTGATCACTGACCAGCTTGCGGCGCAGGTCGCGGGGCGCTACCTAAAGCACTCGTATGAGAACGGGGCGGACAATGGGCGGGAGATGTATACGATGAGCGTCGAGGACGTGCTGACCCATCTGGATGCGGTGCTGAAGGAGGCGGGAAATACGGCGAACCTGCCGGTACTGCCGAGGACAGGCGATACGGATTCGCTGGTGTATTGGGGAGAGCTGGCGCCGGGGATGCGGTGAAAAGTCAGCTTTCTACCTTCCTGGCGTCAAGGCGAGCATTGTGTCGCCTTGCTCCCGGCTCAACTGAGTCAGGTCGCGGTGGAGAGTGTCAATAGACGCTACGGAACTGCCAGCGTCCGCCTGATCCCCTCGGCATACGCCATTTTCGGCAGTCCGCCCAGCAATGCCGACAGCTTCCCGTCATTCAGCAGCAGCGGCTTTTCCAGCAGGTACTGCATCTCCTTCAACTCGCGGATGTACGGGTTGATCGCGCGCACATAGCCGAGCCGCCAGGAACCGGGGGCTTTCAGCTCCACGGGTTTTCCCGCGGCCGCGAAGATCTCTTTCGCCAGGCCCTCGATGCTCGCTACGCCGGGCCCGCCCAGGTTCCAGCTTTCCCCGCTCAGCCCTGCCCAAGCCGCGTCGGTTTCGAGCAGCCGGGCAAGCGCCTCGGCTGCTTCGGGCACAAAGACGAACTCGTGCGGCCGGTCCACCGGCGCGAGTACCTGCGCCGCCCCGCCGCGCTTGGCCGCCTGAAAGGCGCTCCAAAGGTGGCTCGCCTCGACGAGGGGACCGTATAGGTCGGCGACGCGCAGCACCCCGGTCGCAAACACGCCGGGCACGTGCGCCGCCAGCACGCGGTCTTCCTGGTCGCGCCGGATGCGCCCCTTGACGGTCTCGGGCGCACGCGAGTGCCCCTCGTTGACGCGGTCGTCGAACGGCTCGCTGTAGCTCCAGTTCTGGCTCATCAGCAGGAAGCGCCCGACCCCGGCCTCGCGCGCGCCGCGCAGGGCTTTGTCGATCATCGGCAGGTGGTCCTTGAACTTCCACAAAGCCATGCCCACCAGGTAAACCGCCGTGGACGCGCCCAGGCAAGCATCGCGAAAACTGCGCTTGTCCTCAGTGTCCCATTGGAAGTGCTCGCATAGCGGATCGCCCAGGAAGCGGACCTGCAAACCCAAGAAAGAGCGGCCGACGACGCGATAGGGCACACCGCGCGCCCTGAGGATAGGCGCGAGCGCGCGGCCGACCGCGCCATTCGCGCCCAAGATCGCTACTCTGCCGGGGACTGCCATCAAGCTCTACGCTACCGGCGACAGCGCGCACCGGCAAGCCCGCATTTACCCTGTCGTTATGTTCCTGCGCAGGCTCCGCGTCACGACTGAGCTAGGCCACCTCGTTCCCTTGGCCTGGCTCGACAGTTTCTGCATGCGCAACTTCACCAACGCGGCTGTTTTCGACGATACCCTGCCTGCGGGCGACGGTCTGCTGGAAGCCGGGCTGCGCGTGCCCCTGCCGGCGCTCGCCGCGGCCATGGAAGCTTGGTTCCGCCGCAAGGGCCGGCTTGCCCCGGAGGCGCGCTTGCACGTGGAGGAGCTCACGCATCCTACCGAGCGATAAGCCCGGGAGGAACGCCCTGTATGCAACTCTTTACCCTGCGCCGTCTGCTGGTCGACGAGCTCGAAGAAGCCTATCGCGCGGAGCAATTCGCCCAGGAAGCCCTGCCCCGCATGGAAAAAGGTGCTGCCAACGCGGAGCTCAAGCGGGTCTTGAACGAGGAAGCGGCGCAGAACGCGGAGCAGCTCAAGCGTTTGGAGACCGTGTTTTCGCTCCTCAGGGAAAGCCCGCGCGGCGGCCACGCGAAAAGCGTCAAGATTCTTTTGAGTGAGTTCGAGGACCGAATGGGCGACGGAGGCGACCCGCCCGTGGTCGATGCCGCCCTGATCGCGGCTGGGCGGCGTATCCAGCACTGGGGCATTGCGACCTACGGGGCGAACCACGCCTTCGCGCGGCGGCTGGAGATCGAAAAGGTCGCTGAGCTGCTCCAGCAGACGCTTGGGGAAAAGCGGGCGACGGACGAACGGCTAGCGCAGCTGGCGATGGAAATCCCGGTCAAGGGCCACGACGAGGGCGGCGTGCCTGTGTCCTGATTTGCGCCAGGGCACCGCGGGGAAACTCCCCGGAGCCTTTGCACATCCGAGGGACAGCTACACACGCGGACGGGCGAACCAAACGGCCCCCGCCGAGGAGAATCCTATGTTTCTGATCATCGCCGCCGTTTTGGTGCTCGCCTGGATCGGCGGCTTCGCCGTCTTCCATATCGCCAGTTTCGGCATTCATATCCTGCTCATCTTGGCGGTTTTGTCGCTGATCGGCCACTTCGTGCGTGGGTCCCGCGCGTAGCACCGGCGGAAGCGAGGCTTTTCGCAGCGGGAAAGCCTCGCTTTCACTCCATAGGATCACTCGTCGTAGTGCAGCAGGCTATAAACGTCGTGCCCGGCGAAGCGTTCGCGACCCCGCAGGAAATCCAGCTCCACCGCGAACGCCAAGCCGGCCACTTCGCCGCCCAGCTGCTTCACCAGGGACAGGGTCGCCTGCATGGTCCCTCCAGTTGCCAGCAGGTCGTCGACCAGCAGAACCCTCTGCCCCGGCTCGATCGCATCCCGGTGCAGTTCCAGCGTATCCGAGCCGTACTCCAGGTCATAGCTCACGCTCACCACCTCGGAGGGCAGCTTCTTGGGCTTGCGCACTGGGACGAAGCCCGCATTGAGCCGGTAGGCCAACGCCGGGCCGAAGATGAAGCCGCGCGCCTCAATGCCGAGCACCACGTCGACCTTTTCGCCGTTGTAGTGAGCGGCTAGCCCGTCAATGAGCCCGGCCAGGCCGCGCCGGTCCTTGAGCAGGGTAGTGATGTCGTAGAACAGGATGCCGGGCTTGGGGAAGTCGGGAACAGTGCGGACCAAACTTTTCAAAAACCGGCTCTGGTCCGGTTGTGCGGTGGGCATTCGAATTACCAGGCTCCTTCAATGGTGAATGCTTCGAGCATACCGGCTTCATCCGGCGTGAGCGCGTGCTCGCCCACCCGGTCCACCCTGGAACCGCGCGGACCGCGCTCCAGCAGCAGCCGCAGCTGCCGCAATTGTTCTGCGGTGCCCGCCGCCCGGACCTCCACCGCGCCGCCCTCGGTGTTGCGCACCTTGCCGCGCAGCCCCAGCGCGGATGCCTCGCGGTGGACGAACCAGCGAAAGCCCACGCCTTGCACCCGGCCTTCCACGCAGTAATGCCTTCCTGCTTCCTGCTCCGACATATCTTTATTCTCCCAATCTTTCGGACAAATTGCGATGCGCCTCGATTCCGCGCGGCGTCGAATCTTAAGAAAGCCTTAAGGAGAACGTATGCAAGACGAACGGGATCAAGCTGGAGTGTCAAGGAGATTATTTGTCGGCGCGGCTACGGCGGCCGGAGTCGGAATGGCCGCGCTGAATGCCTGGGGCCAGACGCGCACCGAGGCCCTGACGGGCCGCACCGGCGATAATGCAAGCAATCCGGGCGAGGAGAACAAGCCGCTGCTCGACGAGAATCCGAACTCGAACGAGCCGCCCTTTACCGACCACGGGGACGTGGGCGCGTTGTGGTACTCCTTCGACCTGACCAAGAAGCGCCTGGAAGGCGGCGGATGGACCCACCAGGTCACCGAGCGCGAACTGCCCACCTCGACCGAGCTGGCCGGCGTCAACATGCGGCTCACCTCCGGCTCCTTTCGCGAGCTGCACTGGCACACGGCCAATGAGTGGGCGTACATGATTACGGGCGAGGCGCGCGTCTCACTGCTGCAGCCAGACGGCAAGATGTTCATCGACGACGTGAAAGCAGGCGATCTCTGGTACTTTCCCGCCGGCTTCCCGCACTCCATCCAGGGCATCGGCAAGGACGGCTGCGAGTTCCTGCTGGTCTTCGACGAGGGCAAGTTTTCAGAGGATGACACCTTCCTACTCTCGGACTGGCTGGCGCATACGCCGCCCGAGGTCGTCCAAAAGAATATGGGCTGGACCCGCGCGGAGTGGGACAAGCTGCCGCCGTCCGAGCTCTACATCTTCAAGGCGCCCCTGCCAGGCCCGCTCGAGGGCGACAAGCAGTTCCTCGGCGAGCACCTGGAAACGGAGAACAAGTACACGCTTAAGTTGAGCGAGATGCAGCCGACCAAGAAGTTCACGGGCGGCGAGGTGCATGTCGTGGACTCCGCAACGAACTTCCTCGTTTCGAAGAACGTGGCGGCCGCGCTGGTCCGGGTCAAGCCCGGCGGCTTGCGCGAGCTTCACTGGCATCCTACCGGCTCCGAGTGGCAGTTCTATCTCCAGGGCAAGGCCCGCATGACGGTCTTCAAGCCCGGGGCCAAGGCGCGCACCATGGACTTCAACGCGAACGACGTGGGCTACGTGAGCACCATGGCCGGCCATTACATCGAAAACACCGGCAAGGAAGACCTCGTATTCCTCGAAATGTTCCGCGCGCCGAAGTTCGAGGATGTGTCGCTCAACAACTGGATCGCGCGCATGCCCCCGTCGATGGCCGAGGCGCACCTGAAGCTGACGGCGGCGGCGATTCGTAAGGTGCCGCAGGAGAAGAGCGAGGTGCTCCCGGCGTAGACCTTACTCGCCCAGCTCGGATTGTGCCAGCACGAGCGAGCGGATGGTGTTGGGGTCGGCTTTCTCGCCGAACTTTTGGACTGCCGCCAGCGCGTCCCGGAGCGCGGGGGCGAGTGTCGCCCGCTCCGAAGGTCCGAAGCGCCGCACCGCATTGAGCAAAGCGACCGAAGCGTGGAAGAACACGAACGGCTGCTCGACGCGCATGCGCTCCACCAGCCAGGGGACCGCCCGCATCTCCGGCTTCATCTGGAGGATGCAGATGGCCGCGAGCCGCCTGCCGGGAGTGTCGGCGGCCATCCACTCGTCCAGGTACAGGTCGGCCGCGAGCGCGAGCGTGCGCATCTTCGCGACTACCGCGTTCATGGCGCGGGTGCGGTCCGGCCCGGCGTGGCGCGAAGCGCGCACGATTTCGTACTCCTGCGCGAAGCCGAGCATGCGGGTCTTGATCGCTGCCTCGGCGGCCTTGCGCAGGGTGGAGTTGGGCGCCGACTCAAGCAGGGAACGGACGCCGGTGGCGGCGCGCAGCTCAGTGGGCGGAATGGTGGCGGCGGCCTGGGTGGCGGCGTTCGCAATGGGTTCGGCTGAGGCGTCGGCCGGCGCGGGCGCGACCACCGGCAGCACCATCGCCGCCGTCTCGGAGCGCGAAAGCTGCTGCTGCATGTCGCGGTCGAACTCGATCTGCCAGATCTTGAAGCGGGTAGAGCCTTCGGCGACGCCGACCGCGGCCTTGAGCAGCTCACCGGCGGGCTCGCGAAACCACCACAGGATCAGCCCGATGAGCAACGGCCAGACCACCGCCGAGCAGATGGCGGCGACAGCGGCGAGGGTGCCCGGCAGGTCGGATCGGCCAGCCACGGGTTCGATGAAGGCGAGCATTACGCGTCCGTTCGCCCGGACGGGGGCAGGAACCCGGCGAGCACCCAGGGCAGTGCCAGCAGCAGCAGCCCCAGCGCGGCGAGCATGAGGCTCACCGGCCACAGCGCGAGATAGATTTGCGTGAGCGCGGGCGCGGGCATATAGCCCGTCTGCTGCGAGAGCAGGACGGAGACCAGGATCGCGAGACCGACCCCCAGAGTGACACCGCCCACAATGCGGACGCGCTTGAAGCCCTGCTGCCAGTGCATGGGGGCATGGTAGCCCGGCGAAGGCGGGGAGGCAAGAGTACCGACGGGTCAGAGCGCGATCTGGATTCTGAACACGCCGGCAGTGCTCCGAGAAGGCGCGTTGTTGAGCTTGACTCAAGCGCGAACCCGTACGCTGGCCGTTACAATTCGAGTATGGATCTCTCGAAATCAGGCGAGGCGCTCGGAGGCATTCGCAAGCTGCTCCAGGACGTCATCGCCCCGGAGCTGTCGGGCATCAAGGCCCAGCTTGGCGCTCTTCATGAGAGCGTAGGCCTTCTCCGCGACGAGATGAAAGCCCAGGAATCGCGGCTTGCCAAGGCCGTCGAGATCGCGGTGAAGGAAGCTTTCCTAGCAATGCGCCTGGCCGAGTCGGAGACTCGCGCCGCCGAGGCAGAACGCCGCATGGCGGAGATGGCGCGCCGTCTGGAGCAAAGTTCAGGGACCGCGCCGGTCGCCAAGCAATAGCTGCCCGCTTACGCTCGCGACAGGTACACCCCTTCCGCCGTGTCCACCCGGATCTTCTCCCCCTCATTGATAAACGGCGGTACCTGCACCGTGAGCCCGGTTTCGAGCTTCGCCGGCTTGGTCACCGAGGAAGCGGTCGCCGACTTCAACCCCGGTTCGGTCTGAACCACCGTCAGCTCCACCGTCTGTGGCAGCTCAATGCCCACCGGCTTGCCGTCGAACAACGAAAGCGTGATCTGCAGATTCGTTGTCAGGAACTCGACCGCATCGCCCAAGGTGTCGCGCTTCAAATTGGTCTGCTCGTAGCTCTTCGTATCCATGAAGTAGTAGTCGTCGCCGTCGTTGTAAAGGAACTCCATCGGGATTTCGTCGACGACGACTTTTTCGATGGGGTCGGGCGAGCGAAACCGGTGCTCGAACATGGACCCGGTGCGGAGGTTGCGCAGCTTGGCCTGGATAAAGGCACGCAGGTTGCCGGGGGTCCGGTGCTCCACCGCGAACACGGTGTGCAGCTCGTTGTTGAACTTGATGATCATGCCCGGGCGCATCTGGGTGGCGGGAATCGCCATAAGGGGGAACTCTCCTTGAATTTAGGGTCGGCTCCCCGATTCTATAGCCGTTCTCGTATCGGTGGAGAGATGGAATCCTGAGGCGATGCGGCTTTCCCCGACGGAAAAGCCGCATCCGGCGTTGTCGGCGACGCCCCGTGTGTACGAGAGCGGCTCTAGCTCACGAGCCCGCCCCGAAGACCCGTCCGAAAAAGTGACCGATGGCGCCGAAGAAGCCGCGCTTCGGTGCAGGGTTCGCCGGCGGGGCCGGCTGCGAAGCCGGGGCTGCCGCGGACGGAGGCTCCGGAGGGGTGTTCGAGGAGAGCGTCGCGGTCACCTGCGCGTGCGCCTGCCCGTTGGGTACCACGGGTGCAACGGGCGCAGGCCCTTCCAGTTTGGGCGGCGCCTGCAGACCCTCGCTCACCGCCGTCGGGAAGGCCGTGTCGGCCGGGGTCGAGGACGGCCCACCGCTCTTCGCCATCGCCGGTTCGGGCGCCGGACACCCGCAGGGCTCGCGCTCGTTGTCCACAACGTCCCTGAGCGCCCCCTTGACGAACAGCACCCGCTGCCCCGGACGTACCCGGTACGCGCCGCCGTCCATCAAGCTCGAGGCGAGCACGTAGGGCGCGTTCTCCCCCGCGTTGTCCACGCAGGTGTCGCCCTGCGCGTTCACGCGCAGTTTCAGGTCCGCCTGCCCCGGCCCGGAAACGAGCAGGCGTAGATCTGGCGTCATAATCACGTCGGAGTACGCACCGGGCGTGTAGCGCGCCTCGAACGCGCCCCGGTTGAAGGAGAAGAGCAGCCCCGCGTCCGCCGGAGCGCCCCCTAAAGCGCTCTGGGAGCGCGGCGTCGCGTCCTTGCCGATCCGCACCGCGGTGCTCGCGCAGACCAGCAGAGTGCCCCCGCGCTCGAGCGCCACGGTCGTGTTCCGCTCCAGCGCCGCGACCTCGCCGTTGTTCGCGAGGGTCGCCCTGCCGTTTACCACGGTCATCGCGCCATGGAGCGACACGCCCTCGACGGGGACTGAAGCGATCGGCATGGATGCAGCCGGTTGCTGGGCGTGGGCTGCCGACGCCCATGCCGCTGCACAGAAAACCAAGCCGCTGCGAGAAACTCTCATGCCCGTTAGACGGCTCCGGCCTGCC